>JAFDER010000562.1 GCA_019310245.1 Deltaproteobacteria bacterium | reverse complement strand
TGATGGAGCTGCTCGAGGGGCGCGGCCTGCACGTCATCATCGCGAGCAGGAACCGGCTCAAGACCGAGATGGCGATCCGCCTCGGGTTCCAGATGGCCGACGCGCTGGCGTACGCGCACGCGCACAAGGTCATCCACAGGGACATCAAGCCCTCCAACGTGCACGTGCACCCGGACGGCAGCGCGAAGCTGCTCGACTTCGGGCTGGCCGCGGTGGAGGGCTGGGACGTCACGCTGACGGGACGCGTGTTCGGCTCGCCCAGCTACATGGCTCCCGAGCGCATCCGCGGGGAAGCGGGGGGACCGCCGGCGGACCAGTTCTCGCTGGGCGTGGTGCTCTACGAGAGCATCTCGGGACGCGCCCCCTTCGATTCCAAGATCCCGGAGGCGAAGCTGAGGAAGGTGCTCGAGTACCATCCACCGCCGCTCTGCGCGGCCGACGCCTCCGTGCCTTCCGCGCTCTCCGACATCGTCGCCCGGATGATGGCCAAGAACGAGCCCGATCGCTTCCCGGACATGGGCGAGGTGGCGGACGAGCTCCTGAAGCTGGGACACGAGCTCGGGATCGAGCTGAAGCGGCACGTCCCCAGGGCCGGGAAGTAGCCCGGCACGTGTCCGGAGGGCGCAGCGACGGCGGGCGGCCCGGGGTCGAGAGGCTCCTGGCGGACATCATCGACTTCCTTCCGGACGCCACGTTCGTGATCGACCGCCAGGGGCTCGTGGTCGCCTGGAACAAGGCCATCGAGGAGATGACGGGGGTCGCGGCGGACGAGATGGTCGGCAAGGGGGACCACGAGTACGCCATCCCCTTCTACGACGAGCGCAGGCCCATCATGATCGACCTGGTCCTGCACCCGGACGAGAAGTTCGAGAGCAGGTACGGAAACGTCAGGCGCGAGGGCGACGTGCTCGTCGGAGAGGCGTACCTCACGATCCGGGGCCGCGACCTCTACCTGCTGACCCGGGCGTCGCCACTCTACGACGCGGACGGCTCGGTGAAGGGCGCCATCGAGATCATCCACGACATGACCGAGCGCAGGCGGGAGGAGGAGGCGCACATGGCGAGCGAGGAGCGCTACCGAACCCTCGTCGCCAACCTGCCCGTCGGCCTGTTCAGGTCCTCGCCCGGCGACGGCGGCCGCTTCATCACGGCCAACCCCGCCATCGCGCGGATCCTCGGCCACGGGTCGGTCGAGGAGTTCATGGCCCTGGGCGCATCGGACATCTTTGCGAACGAGGCCGAGCAGGACTACTTCGCCCGCCGGCTGCTCGAGGACGATCACGCGTCCGGGATGGAGCTGCGGTTCAGGCGAAGGGACGGCTCGTCGATGTGGGGCAGCGTGTCCACCACGACAGTGCGCGGCGACGGCGGAAAGGTCGAGTACGTGGACGCGATCGTCGAGGACATCACCCTGCGCAAGACGGCCGACGAGGCCATCGGCAGGCGCATCCTCCTCGAGCAGCTCCTCAACTCGATCTCCTCGAGCATCGTCAACATCTCGCCCCCGGACTTCGACTCCACCATCCTGGAGGCGCTCGGAGCCATCGGCGAGTTCGAGGAGATGGACCGGGCCTACGTCTTCCTCTACTCGGACGACCACGAGACGCAGACCAACACGCACGAGTGGTGCAGGGACGGAGTCGAGCCGAAGATCCAGGACCTCGAGGACCAGCCCGCAAGGCTCGTGCCCTGGCTCACCGAGCACATCCTCGCGCCTTGCGACTTCCTCGTCTCCAGACTCGACGACCTGCCGCCGGAGGGCGCCGCGGAGAGGCGGATCTGGGAGCAGGTGGGGATCCGCTCGCGCGCCTGCTTCCCCATGAGGCACAGGGACCGGATCATCGGCTACTTCGGGCTCGACGCCGAGCTCGCGGAGAGGGCCCTGCCCGAGGAGGACGTGATCCTGCTCGACACCCTGGCCGACCTCTTCGCAACGGCGTTCCAGCGCGTCCGGCACGAGGAGGAGCTCGTCGTCGCCCGCAACGAGGCCGAGAACGCGACGCAGGCCAAGAGCGATTTCCTCGCCAACATGTCGCACGAGATCCGCACTCCCATGAACGGGGTGATCGGGATGGCCGAGATCATGCTCGACACGGACCTGTCCGACGAGCAGCGAGGCTACGTGGAGACGATCCTGAAGTCCGCGACGGCGCTGCTCGCCGTGATCAACGACATCCTGGACTTCTCGAAGATCGAGGCCGGCAAGGTGGAGCTCCAGCCCGCGCCGTTCGACCTGGGCGGTCTCGTCGAGGACGTGGGCCAGTTCTTCGCAGTGACGGCCCAGAAGAACAACGTCGAGCTCGTCGTCCGGTACGCCCCTGGCACCCCCCGCTGGGTGGTCGGTGACGCGGTGAGGATCCGTCAGGTGCTCATGAACTTCGCCGGCAACGCGGTCAAGTTCACGTCCAGCGGCCACATCCTGATCGACGTGGCCTGCCTCGAGAAGACCGGCACGTCCGCCAGCTTCCGGATGAGCGTCGAGGACTCGGGCATCGGAATTCCCGAGGCTGCCAGGAAGCAG
>JAFDER010000133.1 GCA_019310245.1 Deltaproteobacteria bacterium | reverse complement strand
AGCGCGGAGACGAGGCCTCGCGCCAGGGGGAACGGGATGCCGAGCTTGAGCACGCTCGCCTTTCCGGTCAGGCCGAGGTCGTCCAGGGCATCGAGCACGTAGGCATGCGCCACGCCGGTGGTCACGATTCCAAGCCGGCCGCTGCCCATCGTCAGGGAGTTGAACGGCGAGTCCTCCACCTCCTCGGCCAGGGCGCGGATGCGCTCGATGAGCTCCAGCCTCTCCCGACGCGCGTTGGGCGGGATGGGAACAAACTGCTGCGGATTGCGCTCGAACGCTCCCCGCCCGGGCGGCGGAGGCAGGGCGCCGAGCGTCACCACGCCCTGGGTGTGGGCGATGCGCGTCGTGGGCCTCAGCAGGATGGATCGAGCACCGGGATGTAGCTCATGCGGGCGAGGTAGCGGTGGTCCTGCTCGTTCGGGCTCGTGTGGCATCCGGGATCCGCGGCCGAGACGACCACGAAGCCGGCCACCGTTCCCACGTATGCGCTGGTGACCAGTGGGTCCGCCGCCACGTTCAGGCCGAGATGCTTCATGGAGCAGATGGATCGAACGCCGCCCAGGCAGGCGCCGTACGCGGCCTCGTAGGCCACCTTCTCGTTGACCGAGTACTCGAAGTGAACGAGCCTCTGCCCCGCGATCCTGGCGAACGTGTCGCCGATCTCGGAGGCAGGCGTGCCCGGGTAGCCGGTGGCCACGCCGACTCCGGCCTCGAGCGCTCCGCGCACGATGGCCTCGTTGCCGAGGAGCAGCGCCTTGACGCCGGGCGCGTCTTTGAGAACAGGGTGCACGTTCTACCTGGTTGAATTAGCGAGGATATCTTCCGGCCGCAAGGTCAGTCAACCACGGTCTGCCCACCCACGGTATCATTTTGACACCCCTGGATGCGATCTTCGTTCGAAGCGTGTCGGAACGCCACGGTACCCACGGGTCATTTCTGCAGAAACGCGCGTCTTCATGCGCTCTCCATCCGCGGCAGAGGAATTGCAGCAGATTGCAGATGGAGGATTGTGCATGACATCTCTGGAACTGCGCGTGTTCGCTTCTTTCTTCACTGCCCATGCGATCGTTCTCGTCATCCTGGCCCTGCAGTTCAATGGCTGCGGATTCGGCTCGCGCGACGGGATGGAGGGGTGCGTGGAGACCAACTGCCAGCGGTGCCATGGCGGCGGTGGCAGCCCCGCTCCACCGTTCGACGTGGCCGGGAGATCATCGACGGACGAGATCGGCGTCGGCGCGCACCGCGCACATCTCGGCACGTCCGACTGGCACGCCGAGATCGGGTGCGCGGAGTGCCACGTGGTGCCCACCTGCCTCGACGACGAGGGGCACATCGATACCGCGGCGCCGGCCGAACTCACCTGGGGCGGCCTGGCGACGGCCGACGAGGCCTCGCCGTCGTTCAGCCGGGGGGATGCGACCTGCTCCGGAGCTTACTGCCACGGCGCGACGCTCGCGTCCGGCACCCTGACCACGCCCGTGTGGACCGTGGTGGACGGCACGCAGGCTGCATGCGGCACGTGCCACGGCCTGCCTCCCGGGGCGCCTCACACCGACTCGGGCGACTGCGGGATGTGTCACGGCTCCGTGATCGACTCCTCGCTCTCGTGGGTGGATCCCGGTCTCCACATCAATGGACGCGTCGACGTCGGGAGCAACCACCCGGAGGGCTGGACCGACCCCGGCCAGCACGGTGCCGGCTTCCTCGAGGATCCCTCGAGCTGCAGGATCTGCCACGGTGATGACCTGTCGGGTGGATTCGCGGGTGTATCGTGCGAGACGTGTCACCCGGGATTCCGGACGGATTGCACGTTCTGCCACGGAGGGACGGACAATGCGACCGGTGCACCGCCCGTGGACCTGACCGGCGCAACGCAGACGTCGCTGAGCGGCGTGGGTGCCCACACGTCGCACGTCTCGACGGCATCGACCTGGCATGCCGACATTGCCTGCAGCTCCTGCCACCTCGTGCCGGAGGAGGCGCTGACGGTGGGGCACATCGATCCCGGTCCGGTCGAGGTCGTATGGGGAGGGATCGCAGATGCGGACGGGAGCGTTCCCCTGTTCGACGGAACGGCCTGCTCCGGCGTCTACTGCCACGGCTCGTCACTCTTCTCGGGTGGATCCCTGCTCGTTCCCGTATGGACCACGGTCGACGGCTCCCAGGCGGCCTGCGGGGCGTGCCACGGCCTTCCGCCCGACCCTCCACACGTCACCGACACGAGCTGCGTCACGTGCCACGGATCCGTGGTCGACTCCGGCATGTCCTTCGTTGCTCCCGAGCTTCACATCAACGGCGTGGTGAACCTGGGCTAGAAGCGGCCGGAATTCTTCCAGCCCGGGCTCCCCCGGCAAGGTGTCGTTGCCGCGACCGTGACTGCTGATGAGGCCTCAGTAGGAGATCGACGATCCGAGGTGCAGGGACAGCTCGAGGAAGCGTGCGTCGCGCGGAGGCGTCTCGAGCACGCCGCCGTCGTCGGGATTGTACTGCAGCCCTCCCACGGAGCCGATCCCGAGTGCCGTGCGCAGGGCCAGCGTGGTGGAGAAGACGAGGCTTTCGGAGTCCGGCTTGCCGCGCAGGGGCAGGGTTTTGGACCACTCGACCCCGACGGTCGCTCCGTAGAAGTCCACGTCCTGCGCCCCGAGGGCGGACGGGCTCGTGTTCGGGGAGCGGTCCGTGAACAGCCCCGCTCCGACTCCCACGGCGTCCGTGAGCTCGAGGCGGCCGCCCAGGGAGATGTTCCATTCCATCTGGCGCCTGATCTGGAAGGCCTTGCTCGCGGTGGGGAGCATGATGGAACCCTCGAGCCCGATCCACCCGCCGGGTCTCGAGTGGCCAAGCGCGATGGAGATCTCGAGAGGCTCCACCAGATCCGCGCCCCAGTGTTCGAGGGAATGGCTGTCGAACGTGAACTCGGCCGGTGACGTGAAGTCGCCGTCGAGGGCGTGCTGGGACACGGAGCTCGACTTCTCGCCCCACCGGTAGAAGGCAAGCGTGGGGCTGCGGACGACAATGCCCGCGTGCCAGCCTCTTGCGAGCTCCCACTGCAGACCGACCACTGCCTTCAGCCCGTAATAGCTGACGTCGAACCGGCTCGTGCTGTAGCCGAACGCGGTGACGCTGGCTCCGTCGAGCTGGCCCGCCGATCTGACGAACACGGTCGTTGATCTCTTGAGGGCCTCGTACACGAACATGAGGGAGAAGCCCATGCGGAGCCTCGGCGTGATCTGCCAGCCAAGAGCGGGGCCGATGTCGTACTGGAAGTTCTGCAGCGAGATGTCGAGCCCCCTGTGGTAGTCCGCCCCGATCATGCCGAAGATGTTCTCCGAAGAGGCCAGGGAGCTCCGGGCATGATAGATCGTGCTCTTGGGCACGAAGATCCCGAAGCCCCAGCTCATCCTGTCATTGCCTCTGAAGATCTGCACGAGAGCCGTCGGGATCGAGAGGAACTGGTTGGCCATGAGCGTGGATGACTGGGGTCCGGACGAGAGATCCGAGACGGCCAGGTTGCGCAGGGGGTTGTAGCGCGCCATGAAAGCCGTTCCCGTGATGGAGAGCCTGTTCCTCCCGAATCCGCCGAGGCCCGCCGGGTTGTACCAGAGAGCATCGGAGCCGGTGTAGAGCGCCGGGCCTGCACCGGCCGTGACCGCGGCCTCGTTGCCGAAGAGGAACGAGCGCGTGTTGCCCGCCGCGGCGCTGCCGGCCAAGGTGAGCGTGCTGAGCACGAGCAGGAGGTGGATGCGTCTTCGCACGTCTACGGCTTGCTCTTGATCGCCTCGAGGACCCTCTCCGGAGTGAGGGGCAGGTCGTGGATGCGCACGCGGATGGCGTCGGCCACGGCGTTTGCGATGGCCGCCGGGATGGGGATGATGCCCGCCTCGCTCACGCCCTTGGCCCCGTAGGGGCCCTCCGGATCGTTGGTCTCGATGTAGTGCAGCTCGATGTCGCGCGGCATGTCCCGGGCCATGAGGAGCTTGTAGTCCAGGAACGAGGTGTTCTGCATCCGGCCCTGGTCCAGCCGGACCTGCTCCGTGAGGGCCATGCCCAGGCCCTGCGCGATGGCTCCCTCGATCTGGCCGTCCAGGCCCAGCGGGTTGATGACGCGGCCCACGTCGTGGGCGGCCACGAACTTGAGGACGGTGATGCGGCCGGTCTCGGGGTCGACGCGCACGCGGCAGGCGTGGGTGGCGAATGCGTACGTGGAGGAGACGTTGCCGGTCATGTCCCTGGCCTGGAACTCGTTGGGGGGATCGTAGAACCCCTTGCCCACCACCATCTTGCCCTGCTCGCGGAAGTGCAGCGAGCGGACGACCTTGTCGATGGGGATGGACCTGTCGTGATCGCCCGTGACGCGGATCGCACCACCGAACCACTCCAGCTCCTCCTCGGTGCAGCCGAGCTTCTCCGCGGCGTGCGGGGCGAGCTGCGCCTTGATGTCGCGGGCGGCCAGGATGGTGGCGTTGCCGGCGATGAACGTGGTGCGCGAGGCGTGGATGCCCACGTCCCAGGGTCCCACGTCCGTGTCGTTGTTGATCACCGAGACGTTCTCGACGGGGAGGCCGAGCTCCTCGGCGGCGATCATGGCCATGGCCGTGTCCGAGCCCGTGCCGATCTCGGTGGCGCCCGTCATGAGCGTGAGGCGGGCGAAGTCGTCGAGCTTCGCGATCACGCCGCACCCGTCGCTCTTGTAGACGCGCCCTCCTCCCGCCACGTGGAACATGGAGGCCATGCCCACGCCCTCGAGGCCCTCCTTCGGGGCCTTGAAGTCGATGGAGTCGCGGCAGGTCTCGATGCACTCGCGCAGCGCGCAGGTCGTGATCCTGAACTTCTGCGGCGTGACCGAGTGTGGCTGGTTGCAGTTCAGGAGCCGGAACTCCACGGGGTCGATGCCCGCCTTGTGTGCCAGAGCCTCCATCTGCTGCTCGTTTGCGAACGTTCCCTGCGGATTGCCGTAGCCGCGGAACGCGCCCGAGGTGGGGTTGTTGGTGTACACGCTCTGCGCCGTGAGCAGGACGTTCTCCACCCTGTAGAGGGACGTGATGCCCAGGAGCATGATGTGCGGAGTGGTGATGCCCCAGGAGGTGTAGGCGCCGTTGTCCAGGATGACCTCGCACCTGCGCGCCGTGAGCTTCCCGTCGGCGTCGCAGCCCGTGGCCATCTTGATGATCATGGGCTGGCGAGTCGGCGAGCAGACGAACTCCTCCTCGCGCGAGTAAAGGAGGCGGACGGGACGGCCGGCCTCGCGGGCGAGGAGCGCGGTGATCACCTCGTAGGGGTACGTGTCGAGCTTCGAGCCGAATGCGCCGCCGATGACGGGCTGCTTGATGCGGATGGCCGAGCCCGGGATGCCGAGGACCTTGGCCATGTGGCCCTGCAAGAGGTACGGGATCTGGGTCGTGGAGTGGAGCAGGAGCCTGCCCTGCGGGTCCCAGCTGGCGAGGGCGAAGCAGGGCTCCATGCAGGCGTGGGTCACGAAGCGCGTCGTGTACGTGCCCTCGACCACGTGGGCGGAGCGCGACAGGGCGGAGTCCACGTCTCCCGAGCTGAATCTGTAGTTGAAGGACAGGAGGTTCCCCTTGACCTTGTCGTGGATCCGGGGCGCTCCCCGCTTCATGGCCTCGAGGGGATCGAACACGGCGGGGAGGGGCTCGTACTGCACCTTGATGAGCCTGCAGGCCTCCTCGGCCGCCTCCTCGCTCGTGGCCGCCACGGCCGCGATCTCGTCGCGGATCGAGCGGACCTTCCCCGACTTGAGCGGTGGGTGGTCCTGCATGAGGCCGAGGTTGGCGCACGTGACCCCGTCGCCGGTGAGCACGACCTTGACGCCGGGCACCCTGCGCGCGGCCCTCGTGTCGATGGCGAGGAGCCTGGCGTGCGGGTGCGCGGAGCGCAGGATCCTTGCGTGGAGCATGCCGGGCAGTGTGATGTCGTGGCCGTAGCGGGCCGTGCCCGTCACCTTCTCCCAGGCGTCGATCTTGGGCACGCGCGAGCCGATGAGCCCCTGGGTCTTGCCGCTCATGGCTTCCTCCCCGCCGCCCTGACGGCCCTGACGATGGACTCGTAGCCCGTGCAGCGGCACAGGTTGCCCTCGATGCCGTTGCGGATCTGCTCCTCCGTGGGATCGGGGTGGGCGGCGAGCAGGGCGGCCGCCGTCATGATCATGCCGGGCGTGCAGTACCCGCACTGCACGGCGCCCTCGTCGATGAACGCCTGCTGGATCGGGTGGAGCCGGCCACCGGTGGCCAGCCCCTCGATCGTCGTGATCTGCGCGCCGTCCGCATCCGGTGCGAGCACGAGGCAGGCGTTCATGGCCTTGCCGTCCACGAGCACGGTGCAGGCGCCGCAATCGCCCTGGTTGCAGCCGCGATTCGTTCCCGTCAGCCCCAGGTCGTCTCGCAGCACGTCGAGGAGGGTGCGGTTGGGCTCCACGTGCACCGAGTAGGGGTCACCGTTGACCGTGAGCGTGATCTCCACCCTCATGACAGCACCTCCGAGAGAGCGCGGCGCACGACGACGCGGACGATGTCCCTGCGGTAGCCCTCGGTGGCCCGGACGTCCGTGATCGGCATCGAGGCGCGGGAGGCGGCCTCGGCCGCGGCGTCGATGTCCCCGGCCGTGCCTCGCGTGCCGGTGAGCGCCTCCTCCGCCTCCGGGACCCTGAGCGGCGTGGGCGCGACGGCTCCGAGCACGATGCATGCGGAGACGACCTTTCCCGCCTTCTTCTGCACGCGGACCGCGGCGGATGCGATGGACAGATCCATGGCCTCGCGCACCGTGTATGCCTGGTAGGATGCACGGGCGCCGCGGGGAAGCAGGGGCACCGTGATCGTGCCCAGGATCCCCGTGACGCCCAGCACGGTCTCCCCGGGCCCGGTGAAGAACTGCTCGAGGGGGATGGTCTTCACCCCGCCCCGTGTGTGGATCCTGACCCTGGCTCCCAGGGCCATGAGCGGGGGCGCCATGTCCGCCGACGGAGCCGCGTTGGCCAGGTTGCCTCCCACCGTGGCGCGGTTGCGGACCTGCGGCGAGGCCATGAGGAGCGCCGTGGCGGGCAGGACCGGCAGCCTGCGCTTGAGGAGCGCGCTCGACGCGATCTCGGCGAGCGTGGTGAGCGGCGGGATGGCGATGGCCGACCTGCCGCTCGGCTTGACCGGGCCGCCCAGCGGCGCAAGCCGCTTGATGTCGACGATGGCCCTGGGCGCGGCGCGGTCCATCTTCATCCTGACCACGAGATCGGTGCCTCCCGCCAGGAGTGCCGCCTCGCCCCTGTAGCGGGCAAGGATGCGGATCGCATCCTTGACGGATCGCGGCCTGACGTACTCGAAGTGCGGCAGGACCGACCGGAAGACCTTGCCTCTTTCCCACCTTCTTCTCATGGGGATGGGCTCCCTTCGTCGAATTTGAGAGTGTCTAGACGTCGACCTTGAAGATGATGGCCGCGCCGGTGTCGCCGGCGGCGCACCCGTTGAACATCCCGTACCCGCCGCCCAGCAGGACGAGCTCCTCGATGAGCTCGATGATCGTGCGTGCTCCGGTGGGCCCCTGGGGGTGGCCGTAGATGAGCGAGCAGCCGTAGTTGTTCATGGCGTCCAGGGGAAGGTCGTAGTTCCTGCAGAAGTAGACGTCGTTGACGGCGAACGGCGTGTGGGTCTTGATCGCCTTCATGTCCTTCATGGCGACGCCGGCGCGCTCGAGTGCCCTGTCGCCCGCGGGCACGATCGCCTTTGCCATGTACGCCTTCTCCGCCCTGGCCTGCGCGTAGGAGAGGATCCGGATGGTGATGGACTTGTCGCGCGACAGCTCCCTGGCCTTGTCCTCGTTCGTGACCACGATGCCGCAGTTGCCGTCCGCGGGGAACGTCTGCGCGCCGAACGTGACGACGCCCTCGGGCAGGACGGGCTTGAGCCTGGCGAGACCCTCCTTGGACGTCGGGAACACTCCCTCGTCTCCCTCCACCGTGGCGATGGTCTTCTTGCCAGCCTTGATCTCGATGGGTGTGACCATGTACTTCTTCTGGAACGCACGGTCGTTCTCGAGGGCCTTCTCGTACTGCTGCGATCGCATCAGCGTGCACTCGTCGACCTGCTCGCGCGTGATCCCGGCCTCCTTGGCCACGTTCTCGGCCGTCTGGATCATCGATTGCTTGGCCCAGGGGTCGCGGCTGAAGTTGTCCCAGACCCAGTCCTCGTGGTCGCCCTTTCCGCCCGGGCCGAGGGGGTTGGGATAGTAGATGTGCATTCCGTTCGAGCAGCGGTCCGCCGTGATGACGAGGCTGGCGCTCGTGTCGCCCGCCTCCACCTCGCGGGCCGCGGTCTCGACGCATTTCGCACTCGTGGCGCAGGCCTGGCCGATGAACGGGCCCGTGATCGTCGGGGCGCCGACGAGCGCACCCATCCACGGCCCGCCGTAGAAGCAGTGGTGCTGGGGGACCGTCATGCCGAAGACGATCGTCTCGAAGACCTCCGGCGGGATCTCGCGCTCCGCGAGCGCTCGCTGGGCGATCTCCCCCGCGAATTTCATCGCGTGCTGGGACGCGAAGCTGCCCTGCCAGCGCACGAACGGTGTGGACCAGTAAGCTCCGTACGGGATGAAGGCCTTGGTGAACGCCATATCGCTCCTCCTCGACGTGATCCGGGGTGAATGAGGGGCCATTATAGCCCGACCTGGAGAGCGTACAAGCC
>JAFDER010000132.1 GCA_019310245.1 Deltaproteobacteria bacterium | reverse complement strand
CCTGAGGTTCGCCACGTTGGCCGTCCCTTACGGCTCGAAGCGCTTGTTGAAGTCATCCAGGGCGTCCTCGAGCTTCTTCTTGAGATCTTCGTCGAGGTCGCTCGTCTCCTTGATCTTGTCGATCACGCCCTGGTGCTTCTCCTTCATGTAGGCGTAGAGGTCCTTCTCGTAGCGCTTGAGGCTCGAGATCGGGATCTTGTCCAGGAAGCCCTGGGTTCCGGCGTAGATGATGATGATCTGCAGTTCCACGACGAGCGGCTCGTACTGGTCCTGCTTGAGGATCTCCACCATGCGCTCGCCACGACTGAGCTGCCGGAGCGTCGCCTTGTCCAGGTCCGAGCCGAACTGGGCGAACGCGGCCAGCTCGCGGTACTGGGCGAGATCCAGGCGCAGGCGGCCGGCGATCTTCTTCATGGCCTTGACCTGCGCGGCGCCACCGACGCGGGAGACCGAGATGCCCGCGTCGACGGCCGGACGCTGGCCGGCGAAGAACAGCTCGCCGATGAGGAAGATCTGGCCGTCCGTGATGGAGATCACGTTTGTCGGGATGTACGCGGAGACGTCGCCTGCCTGCGTCTCGATGATGGGAAGGGCGGTCAGGCTCCCGCCACCTTCCTTGTCGCTCATCTTGGCGGCGCGCTCGAGCAGCCTGGAGTGCAGGTTGAACACATCGCCCGGGAAGGCCTCGCGTCCCGGCGGACGGCGAAGGAGCAAGGACATCTGCCGGTAGGCCACAGCGTGCTTGGACAGGTCATCGTAGATGATGAGCGCGTGCTTGCCGTTGTCGCGGAAGTACTCGCCCATGGTCACGCCCGCGTAGGGGGCGATGAACTGCAGCGGCGCCATCTCGGACGCCGATGCGGCCACGACCGTGGTGTACTCCATGGCGCCGTAGCGCTGGAGCGTGTCGACCACCTGGGCCACCGTGGACTGCTTCTGGCCGATCGCGACGTAGATGCAGAAGACGTCCGTGGTTCGCTGGTTGATGATGGCGTCCACGGCGATGGCCGTCTTGCCGATCTGCCGGTCGCCGAGGATCAGCTCGCGCTGCCCGCGCCCGATGGGGACCATGGCGTCGATGGACTTGATCCCGGTCTGGAGCGGCTCCTTGACGGGCTGGCGCTTGATGATGCCAGGAGCCTTGATCTCGACGCGCCTGCGGAGCTTGGCGTTGAGGGGGCCCTTGCCGTCGATGGGCTCGCCCACCGCGTTGACGACGCGCCCGCAGAGCTCCTCTCCCACCGGGACGTCCGCGATGCGGCCCGTACGCTTGACGAGGTCGCCCTCGCGCAGCGCGCTGTCGTCGCCAAAGATGGCGATGCCGACGTTGTCCTCCTCTAGGTTGAGGATGAGTCCCGGCATCCCGCCCTTGAACTCCACCAGCTCGCCGGCCTGGGCGTTCTCCAGCCCGTAGACGCGAGCGATTCCGTCACCCACCGTGAGGATCGTCCCGGTCTCGGCGACCTCCACCTTGCGATCGATCCCCTCGATCTGCGTCTTGATGATCCGACTGATCTCTTCGGCCTTGATCCGCATGACTCTTATCCCTTCTCCGCGTTACTGACTTCGACTCATGAGACTCTGACGGGCCTCCTCGAGGAAGCTCTTCACGCTCCCGTCCAGGACGAGGTTGCCGACGCGGGTGATGATCCCGCCTATCATCGATTCGTCAACGGTCTGCTGGAGCATGACCTTCTTTCCCGTGACCTTCTCCAGCTTCTGCTTGAGGGCGGCGCTCTCCGCCATGCCGAGCGGCGAGGGCGTGATGACCTCGGCGTCCACGCGGCCGAGCTTTTCGTCCACCAGGCTCTTGTAGCTGCGGTGGATGTCCTCCACCCCGACCATCCGGTTCTTGGCGTCGAGGAGCAGGAGGAACTTCTTGGTCAGGTCCGAGGCCATGAGCCGGCGCAGGATCTCGTCGAGCACCTTCCTGCGGACCTGGACGGGGACCATGATGCTCGTGAGCGTCTGGCGCAGATCGTCGCTTCCGTGGAAGATCTCCGCGAAGCTCCCCAGCTCGCCGAGGATCTTGTCCTCCAGCCCCTTCTCGGCCGCGAGCTCGAGGAGCGCGCGCGCGTACCGCCTTGCAAGAGCTCCGGGAATCATAACTTCACCTGCGTGTCCAGGAGTTTCATGTAGTCGTCGACGAGGCGCCTGTGCTCACCGGGGCCGATCTTCTCGACGAGGATGCCGCGCGCGACCCCGACGGCCTTTCCGGCGGCGTCGCGGCGCAGCACGAGCTGCGCCTCGGCGCGCTCACGCTCCACGAGCTGCCTGGCCTCGGCATGCATCTTCTCGGCGCGGATGCCGGCATCGGCAATGAGCCTCTCCTTCTCGCGCTCGGCACCGGTCACAAGATCCTCGCGGATCCTGCTCTCCTCCTCCTTCATGCGAGCGAGCTTCGTGGAATACTCCTCGTGCCTCCCTTCGGCCTCCTTCTTGAGACGCGTGGCCTCGTCGATGGAAGCCATGAGGCGGTCCCGGCGATCCTTGAGGAACCGGGCAACGGTCTTCCTGCCTCCGAAGTAGAGCAGGCTTGCGAGCAGGGCGAAGTTGATGAGCATCCAGAAGTACGCCGGGTAGTCCCGCTCGTCGTCCTCGGCAGTCGAGGGCAGCCACTTGATCTGTGAGATGTCGTGCCCTCCGCCGTGCTCCCCGTGGCCGGCCTCGGTCTCCTCGTGCATCTGCTCGTGCCCGACGACCGCCGAGGGCGTGGTCCCCTCGTCCTGGGCCATGGCCGTGCCGGAGACCGGGACCACGGCGAGAAGCGCAGCGATGACGATCGCGCGAGTCATGGCCGACCTCCCGTCCCGAGGCTGCCCAGTATCCTGTCGGCCAGGACCTGCCCGAGCCGCTGTGACTCGGCGTCCAGGCCGATGCGGACCCGCGAGATCTCCCTGTCGAGCTCTGCCCGGGCGTCCTCGACCGTCTTGAGCGAGTCGGCCTTTCCCTTCTCGAGGATCTCGGCCTCGGCCCGGCGCGCCTCCCGCCTCAGCTCCTCTCGCTCCTCACCGGCCTCGCGCTTGATCTCCTTGACCTTACTCTCGAACTCCACCTTCTTCGCGTCGGCATCGCGGCCGAGGGTCTTTGAATCCTCGATGGCCCCCTCGACGGCCTTCCGGCGGGCGTCCAGGACCGCGAACAGCGGGTTGAACAGCATCGTCGTCAGGACGAAGAGCGTCACAAAAAATATTACTATCAGCATGAAAAAGGTGGCATCCAGATCCATGATCGAGCCACCGGCGGCTACCAGACAGTCAAGTGGGAACATCGCGCTTGCTCCTCAACCTTCCTTGGTTGTCGACGATACGGGGACCTCGGGCCCCGGATCCATCCGGCATTCTCCTTCGAAGATGACACCCTTGTCAATGAATAATGAAGGCGAGATTATATTGCCATGCACCTTCCCGGGATAGTGGATCTCCACCTGCTCCACCGCATGGATGTCGCCATGGATGACGCCTCCCTGGACGATGAGCGTTCCGACGCGGACCTCGGCCCTGACCTCGGCCCCCTCGCCGACGATCAGCACGTCGCTGGAGAGGATCTCGCCGATGAAGATCCCGTCGATGCGCACGGTTCCCTCGAACGTCAGCTTCCCGTCGAAGCGGGTTCCGCTTCCCAGGAGCGCCGTGATTTCGTCGAAGTTCCTTGCCATGCAAATCGACCCGGGATCCTGGTCCCTCCGAGAGGCGAGGCCGGCGTCCCCCTCCTACCGCCTGCCCCTGCCCTTCTTGCCCTTCTTTCCCTTCTTTCCCTTCGCCTTCGCCTTCGCCTTCGGCGCCGCAGCCGCCGGGGGGGGAGCCTTCTTCGACTCGTCCACGTCGAAGTCCGGCTCCGCCGACGGGAGGCTCGTGGCGATGTACTCCGCCAGCTGGGTGGAGATGTACGAGATGATGTTCACCTCGCCCTGGCTGAAGCTGTCTCCGCCCTTGCGATTGAGTATCTCCATCGCCCCGAAGCTCCGTCCCTCGTACTGGACCGGGGCGCACACGACAGACTTGGTCACGAAGCCCGAGCTCGAGTCGAACTCGTCGCAGAACCGCGGGTCCTTCGTCACGTCCGAGATCGCGATGGCGGCGCCTCGCCGCGCGGCGAACCCGACGAGCCCGGTGGTCATCATGAGCCTCTGGCCCTTGAGCTTCTCGGCCGTCGGCCCGTGCACGGCGGCGAAGTACAGCTCGCGCGTGTTGATGTCGGCCAGGAACACGCTTCCCGCCTCTGCGGGGATCTTCTTCATCGCGAGATTCAGGACGAAATCCGCGGCCTCTTCCTGGTCCTGGGTGATGTAGAGGTCCTGCATCTCCTCGAAGACCTCGGCCAGGATCTCGCCGGTGTCCTGCATCTGCACGTTGCGCCCGATGTGCATCTGCTGGCTCGGCGTCCTGCGGCGCACGTGCTCGCGCTGGGGAGCGGGAGCGGCGGTGGCGGCGGGGGCCTCGGCCGGCGGCGCGGGCGCCGCGGCGGGTGACTCGTCGGGGATGTCGGGGGGGGCCGGCACCTGGCTGCCGGCGGGCGTCGTGGCACCCAGCGAGCTCGACGAGTTGTCCGGCGCCGGGGGAGCGTTCGAGGGTTTGGCGGCCGGCTGGCTCGGCGCGGCCACTGGTGGAGCCGGTTCGGCCGGGGCCGGCTCGGCCGGCGCCGTATCGGGCGGTATGAAGGACGTCTCCACCTTCGCGGGCTCCACGCTGGGGAAGGAGATCTGCGGCTCCCGGTCCTTCCAGTCCTGCCAGCTCAGTGCACCCACGGGCGGCCCCGGCGGCCGGCCCTTGAACTCCTCGGTGTAAACGGCGAGGTTGATGTACTTCGCGCCCTCGAGCGTGGTGACGGACCGGCGCAGGGTCTCGAAGTAGTGCATGAGAAGGCTCTCGAGCACCTCGCGCTCGCCGACCTCGGTGGAGGCGATGAGCCTCTCCCTGTAGATGAGGTTGCTGCCGGTCGTCGGATTCTCGTCCCGGGAGAAGAAGACCTTGTGTTCGGCGACGGCCACCGGAGTGGGAGGCGCCTCGCTGTCGATGAAGCTCTCCTGGACGGGCCCTCCCCCCTGTTCCTGGGGCGCCTTGGACGGACGGACGGAGCTCTTGGACTCGAGGAAGCTCGTCCGCTCGGCGGGTGGGAGATCGTCTGCGGCAGCCTGGTTGGCGAGGTTGCGGAGCTGGAACACGCGGCGCGTCTTGTAGTCGGTGATGTGGATGGAGCCGTCGTCCCGCACGTCGCACATCAGGTTCGCCGCCATGTCGCCCTGCTCGCCGAGCTGCTTGAGGCCCGCGTTGAGCGCGGACAGCCAGTTCTTGGCCTCCACGGTCACCGTGGTCTGCATCGACCCGGCATCCTGGGGGGGTATGAAGACTTCCCACTTCATCCGCGAACTCCTGAATCGCTTCCGTAAATCTACCTGAGCTGATCCTCGATCCAGTCAAGGACGCGCTCGGGAGATTCGAACTTCTCATCGGGGAACGCAGCCACCGCGAACCCGATCTCCTTCAAGCCGAGGGTCGCATCCGCAAGCTTCGCGATGCGCTCCTCGAGCTTGGCGAGGACGCCGAACGGCGTATGGGGAAGGAGGACGGCGATCCTGTGGCGATACAGGAACACCATGTCGCTTCTCCGCAGCCTCTCCGTCAGCAGGTCCACGAGGCTCTCGTTTTCATCCACCTTCGTGCCGTCCGAGAGGGCAAGGACCATGAGCGCGAAGGGCTCCTTGTAGCGCTCGGCCCTGGCGATCTGCTCGCGGATCCGCTTGCGAAGGTAGCGCCCCTCGATGAACTGCACGGGCGTGTCGCCGCCCTCGAGAACGAAGTTGAGGACGTCGTTCAGGTCCTGCACGCTCCACTGCCGCGGCACCATCTTGGAGGCCGCAGCGAGCAGATACCTGGAGAAGCTGCCGGCCATCTCCCTGTTGCCCGTGATGGCCGTGTAGCTCATCTCGGGAAACTCGAGCACCTGATCCCGGGCAAAGGGCGCAGGTCGGACATCCGTTCCGCCGCTGCTGTCTGAGCTCTCCCCGCCGGGCATTCCAGCCTCCCTCAGGGGTCGTCCTTCTGAACGAGCCAAAAGCTCCAATGATATCGGATACATCTGCCCGCTCTCGTTTCGACTCGCGGGGGAACAATATATAAAAAAAGCTTGAGCGTCAACACGACTCTCCTACTCGATTTCTGGTCAACGTACACGTCGAAAAGAATGCCCGGAAGCTCTGGAAAACCACGCGATCTCCCCCTTTTCATGGGCAGTGTGGGTTGCTAAACTTAGCCCCGCAAAAACCATGGCTTCGATGACTCTCCAGGGCAAGATCGCGGCTCCAAGATGCACGTCGTGCGGGGCCAGGCTGAGCGTCCTCACCTCGGCATGCGGCTCATGCAACCACCGCTTCAGTGCAGCCGAACTGCTGGAAACGGCCGGGGCCCTGCTCGAGGCCGGAATGCCGAGACGTTCGATCCGGCGTCAGGTCGCCGAGGCGGGGCGCGCACCCGAGATCATGAAGGCCGCGGCAGAGCAATTCGCCTCGGCCTCGCAGGGAACCCGGCTGGCCTACCTGATGGCCGTCCAGGACTTCGGCGACCCCAGGGTCATCCCGCCCGCGATCCTGCTGAGAAAGTACGCGTACTGTGCTCCCGCCGTGCAGGCCGAGATCGTCCTGAGTCTCGTCCGGTCCGATTCGGAGGATGCTGATGCGGCCCTGGGCAAGCTGCGAGGCAAGGACGTCGATCCCCGTGTGCTCAAGGCCTTCGACAACCCCTTCTTCCGGTCCGAGGTGCTTTCACTGAAGGGTCCACGTCCCGAGGAGGAACCCGACGACGACCCGGAGGACGAGGAGCAGGCTCCATCGTCGTCACGGGAGCAGTGGGACGCCGACGACGACCCGGAGATCGAGCAGGTCGAGGAGGGGGAGATCGAGGAAGCGGAGAAGGACTCCGTCCCTCCGCCGGACCTGAGGCTCAGGGCGGACACGGGCGAGGGATTCGAGCCGGTCCACCTGGTCAAGGAGAGCGTTCCGCCTCCCATCCCGCAGCCACCTGTGATGCCCGAAGACCCGCGGAGGGTGGCGAAGCCGATCGAACCCATGACGTACAGGAGCCCCACCCTGCCGCGGCTCCCGGCTCAGGATCTCGAAGTGTCCGCCAGACGACCGGAAGGGGACCGGACGGCGCCGCGCTCCACAAGGGCGTTCATCATCCTGCTCCTGCTCTTCCTGCTCCTCGGCATCGTGACGATCTGGCAGGTCACCAAGCTCAGGAAGGAGAAGGCCGAGGAGGCGAGCCCACCCCGCCACCCGGCCACGCAGCCGGTCGAGCCGGCCGTCACACCAGAGAGCGCCGCGGGGAGCGCCGCGGAGGAACTCGAGGAGCAGCAGGAGGGCAAGGCCGTCGAATCGCACATCCTGACCTACGAGGCGAGTGCATCGTCCCAGCATAGAAAGTACCCCGCCTCGAACATTGGAGACGGCAACCCCGCCACGGTGTGGCAGGAGGCAAAGGGAGAGAAGCCTCTCAGGAAATTCCTGTTCCTCGCCTTCCCGGAGGAGGTCACGGTGACGCGCATCGGGATCGTGATCGGGTTCGACGAGGCGGGCGGCAAGCACGGGGACATGTTCCCCCTGAACAACCGCCTCAAGAAGGCGGAGTTCCAGTTCTCGGACGAGAAGGTGATGTTCCGGGAATTCGAGGACAAGAGGGGCATGCAGTACTTCGACCTCTCCCCTCCCCACCGGACGAGGCACCTCAAGATCACCATCCTCGATGTGTACAAAGGTTCATGGTTCTACGACAACGCCATCGCCGAAGTCGAGACATGGGGTCACGAGGAGCCGTTCGTATCGGATTGACACCGGGGCTCCCATTACAGCATAATAACCCGGCGTATATCGGGGCCAATGACGGCTCTCGATCCGGGGTCAATGCATCTTTCTGGGGGATCGAGGAGTGGCTCCAAATGGGTACTCTTGCAGAAGGTGTAGAGCAGGTCGTCACAACTTGCCTCACCATCCAGCCGGGCGAGAAGATCGTCATCATCACGGACCGCGAGACGAAATCCATTGCGGACGCCCTCAATGCGAGGATCATCGAGGCGGGCTGCAGCCCGAAGTTCTACGTATTAGAGGATTTCCATGCCAGACCCCTCCCGGATCTCCCGGACGAGCTCAGGAAGGCCGTCATGGAAACGGACGTGTCCATCTATGCCGCACAGTCGGCGCCGGGCGAGCTGGGCACCTTCAGGCTGCCCCTCCTGCGGACCATCACGACCAACGAGACGATCAGGCACGCGCACATGATCCAGATCACTGAAGAGATCATGAAGGAAGGCATGTGCGTTGACTACAACATCGTGCGGGAGGTCACAGCAAAGATCATCG
>JAFDER010000131.1 GCA_019310245.1 Deltaproteobacteria bacterium | reverse complement strand
ACAGATCGAGAATACCAGTCGAGCTGTGGACACCGTCTCGGTGGTACTTGGAGCTCGGGAAGTCAACCGAATCGAGAGCCGAGCGATACCTCGAGCTGGCACGCCAGTTCTATCTTGGCGATGCTCGCCGCACTGCTGATGAACGGATCGAGGCCACGAGAGAGCTCTATGCAGACTCGTGCCGCAAGAGGCTCGAACGTCCGGATCGATCCAGCGCCAGCTGAATGCTGGACGGCAGTGCGAGTTCTGACATCCCGTCAGTCCAAGCGGTTGCAGGCCCAGCGGCCGTCCCCTAGTATCCATCCACATGTCAGGGCAGAGCCCCACCCTCGTCGAGCAGAACATCCAGCTCATCCTGCGCGGGGCTGCAGGCGTGCTGGGATGCAGGAGCGCCACGTACCTCCACGTGGACGATGCTGCACGAACCGTGCAGATCTGGACGGGCCTCATGCAGGTGACCGACGACCTGCCCGAGAAGATCGAGAGCCTGTTCGGGGTCGAGCTCGGAGGAGGCGTTCTCGAGTGGATGCTGCCCAAGGGCAGCCTCGTGTTCGAGAGCTACCGCAAGGGAACGATCCGCGAGACCTCCAGCATCAACGAGCTCATCGGCGAGGCCCTGCCGCCCGAGATATCGGAGAGCCTCCACGAGCTGGTGGGAAATCGCCACTTCGCCTGCGTGCCCGTGGTGGGTCGCGCCGGACCGTCCGGCGTCATCCTCTTCGAGAAGAAAGACGAGAACGCCTTCACGCCGCACCAGCGCGAGCTGCTGCTCACGTCCGCCACGCGCGTCGGCTTCATCCTCGAGAGCGAGCGCTTCGCGGCCGGGGCGAGGCGCATGCTCAAAGATATCGTCACTCGCTCCATTCCTGAATCACCCCTGATCAGGCAGGCCCTGACACGCTTCCTCGAGGATGCAGCGGAAGCGATGATCAGCCTTGACTCGGCACAGACCATCGTGGCCGTGAACACGCGCGCGGAGGAGATGTTCGGCCAGTCCCTCGAGAATCTCAAGGACCGTGCCTTCGAGGTGCTCTTCGTCGATGCGGAGAGCTCACACCGGGTTCTCGAGTCGCGCATGCACCTCATCTCGGACGGGTTCTTCGAGATGCGACCCCGTCTACAAAGGGGCGACGGGACCACGTTCCCAGCCTTCCTGTCGGGGCTCGTGACCGTTGACGAGGACGGCGAGGCCGTGGGCTCGATCATCCGGGTCCGTGACCTGGGAGCCATCGACAGGCGGGGACAGGAGGAGGAAGATCTGAGGCGGAGGCTGGTGCGCTCGGAAAGGCTCGCCATGCTGGGTAGGATGGCGGCCCAGATGGCCCACGAGATCCGCAACCCCCTCGTCTCCATCGGCGCCTCGCTGGGCGAGCTCATCGCCGATCTCGAGGACGGCGAGATCCCGAGGGACGACCTCAAGCTCGAGCTCACCTCCATCTCGGAGGAGGTGGACCGGCTCGACGCCATCCTCCACGACTACCTCGCACTGGCACGTCATCCCACCATCCAGCCAACGCGCATCCGGGTCGGCATCGTGCTCGAGGACGCGGCGCGCATCGCGTCACAGAACCCGTCGGCCCGGAGCAGCACCATCGACGTGACCCTGAGCGGGGAGGACGAGGTGTTCGCCGACGCGGACGCACTCAGGCAAGTGTTCATCAACCTGCTGCTCAACGCGCTCGAGTCGAGCCAGACGGACACGCGGGTTGCCTGCCGGACATCGGCCCGCGACGGCCGCGTGATCACCGAGATCGAAGATCAGGGCAAGGGCCTGCCGACCGAGGTGGACCGCGAACGGCTCTTCGAGCCGTTCTTCACGACCAAGACCAGGGGCAGTGGATTGGGGCTGGCGGTCACGCGCAAGATCGTGGAGGATCTGGGTGGAAAGGTGACACTCGAGCCCGCCCCGGGAGGCCGGGGAACCGTCGCCCGCGTCACCCTCCCGGTGCCGGGCCGGGGACGCGTCGTAGAGGAGATTGCATGAGCGAATTCCACGCTCTCATCGTGGACGACGAGAAGACCTACGCCATGGCACTGGCGCGCGCGCTCAGGCGCAGGGACGTGGAGTGCGACGTGGTCCTGGACGCCGAGGGTGCCCTCTCCAAGGCCAGGAGCGCCGGCCCCTACCAGGTCGTCCTGCTGGACAACCGACTGCCTGACACCCTCGGACTGCGCATCATCCCGAGGCTCCGGGCCATCATGCCCGGGGCGGCCATCGTGATGATGACCGCGTACGAATCCATCCCCGACGCGGTGGAGGCCATGAGGCTCGGTGCAGAGGACTACATCTCCAAGAGCACGCGCACGGAGCCTATCGTGGCGCGCGTCACGGAGGCGCGCGAGAGGATGCTCGCACGCGACGGCTACGATCCCTCGATCCCGCCGGGCCGCGATGAGTCCCTCCTCGGCCAGTCGGAGATCATGCGCACGGTCCGCGAGAGGCTCGACGAGGTCGCCTCCTCGCCCGAGACGCCGGTCCTGCTCGCCGGCGAGGTGGGGACGGGCAAGAGCGTGGCCGCCCACTACCTGCACCGCCGCGGACACGCGCCCAACGCCCCGTTCGTGACGCTCAACTGCGCCGCCGGCCCGGCCGGCCCGGCGGACAGCGTCGTGTTCGGCCGCATCCGCCACACGGTCAGCGGTGGAGACGTGATCGAGGACGGCGTGCTCGACGCCGCCGGCGACGGCGTGATCTACCTCGACGCCATCGACGAGGCGCCCGACCGATTGCAGAAGATGCTGCTCGGCGTGCTCGAGTCCGGCACGTTCCGCCGCGTGGGTTCCAGCGAGGAGATAGCATTCAAGGCGCGCACCGTGGCATCGGCGCAAGCAGTGCCCGTGTCGGGCAAGCTGCACGACCGTCTCATCCAGCGCCTCAACGTCTTTCCCGTGACGCTCCCCCCCCTCCGCGAGCGGGGCGACGACATCCTCTTCCTCGCGAACCTGTTCATCGATCACTTCAATGCCAGGATGGGCAAGAGTGTGGCCCATCTCGACGGTGCGGTCGTGGAGACCCTGTCGGCCTATGACTTCCCGGGCAACGTGCGTGAGCTGCGCAACATCGTCGAACGCGCGATGATCCTCGTGCGCGGCGAGCGGATCTTCCCCGAGCATCTGCCCGACCGCGTGATGCGCGACGACGGCAGGCCCTCCTCCATCCCGCCCGAGCCCGGCGGTGATGTTGTCTCACAACCGAAGCGCAAGAACGGCGGGGGGCTCGGCATCGAATTCACTCCCGGCGTGGACACCATCGATTCGGTGGAGAAGAGGCTCATCGTCCAGGCCATGGAGATGTCCGACGGCGTCAAGAGCCGTGCGGCGAAGCTCCTCGGCATCAGCCGGTTCCAGCTCCTGAGAAGGCTCGAGAAGTACGGACTCGAGAAGAAGAAGTAGTTCTTTCCGCTCCCCTGAGCCCTTCGAAGGGGAGCCCTGGTTGCATGCTGGACCCTTGTTACTCCCACCTGTATCATGAGTATAAGTAAAGTGGGGCAACGCTCCGGGAAGGGAGAGGTTCATGCACCTTCTGACATCCGATCGACTCGCACCATCGCTTCTTGCCGCACTCCTCGCCATGTCGGCGCACGGGTGCGGCGACGTCAAGAACGGCGATGAAGACGCCGACACCGACGCCGACGACGTCGGGGGCGACGACTCGACGAGCGGCGACACGCCCGTCGACGACGCGGGCCGGGACGACGGCGGGACGGGCGAGGGATACGCCTTCTCCCGCACGTACGGCGGCAACGAGAACGACAGCTCGTACTCCGTGGCCGAGGTCTCCGGAGGCGGGTTCGTCCTCGCGGGGTGGACCGAGTCGTTCGACGAGGCGGGAGGCGACGCCTGGATCGTGAGGCTCGACGCCGGCGGCGGCATCGTCTGGCAGCGGTCCTACGGAGGCGCCCAGTTCGACGAGGCACGATCGATCAGGACCACGTCCGACGGCGGGTTCGTCGTTGCCGGCACGACCGAGTCCTTCGGCGTCGGGACCGACGGGGCCATGTGGGTCCTGAAGCTGGACGGCGATGGGGCCGTCGACTGGCAGAAGACGATCGCGGGAGGCGGCGGCTCCTCGATCGCGATCGCGGGAGGCGGAGGCTACTTCGTCGCGGGCTCGACGAGCGTCCACGGGGCGGGCTCATCGGACGCCTGGGTGGTCAAGCTCGACGCGGACGGCGCCGTTGACTGGCAGAACACCTACGGTGGGACGCAGAACGACGTGGCCTACGCGGTCGAGGCGACGGATGACGACGGCTGCGTCGTGTCCGGCTGGACCTCCGTGGGCACGCTCTTCGCACAGATCTGGGTCATGAAGCTCGCGGCCGACGGCTCGGTCACGTGGTCGAAGAGCTACGGGGGAACGGGAGACGGCGGCGAGGACGCGCGCGCAGTCAGGCAGACGTCGGACGGCGGCTACATCGTCGTGGGCTGGACCATGTCGTTCGGGGCGGGCGACGCGGACGTGTGGGTCCTGAAGCTCGACTCTGCGGGCGACGTGCAGTGGCAGAACACCTACGGCGGCGCAAGCGCGGACAGGGGGTTCGGGGTGAACCAGACCTCGGACGGCGGCTACCTCGTCGCCGGACGGACGGAGTCGTTCGGGGCCGGAGGGGCCGACATGTGGCTGCTCAAGCTCCAGTCGGACGGGACGCCCGACTGGCAGAGGGCGTACGGGAGCTCGTACGACGAGCAGGCGCGTGACGCGTTCGAGACCTCGTCCGGATGGTACGTCGTGGCCGGCAAGGATGCCTACTACGGCGCCTCCGGGGAGGACTTCTGGCTGATCAAGATGGACACGGACGGGAACGTCGCGGCGGGGTGCCCCGACGGGATGATCGACAGCCCGTCAGCCTCTGCGGCCTCGTCATCGGCAACGGCCGAGGATTTTGCCGTCACGCCGGCGGCGACGAGCGCCACGGTGGGCGACTCCAGCGCCTCACCGACGGACTCCGCCGCCGAGATCAACGAGCAGTGCCGCTCGAGCTAGAGCTCTCCCCGAGCGACGCCATCCCCATCATCCACATTGCACTCATGCGTGGCTCACTTTCGGGCGACGATGACTGGTAGATCCTGCTCCCCGGCAGCCGGCTTCCCGTTCAAGGAGGGGAACCACCGAGCATGGGTGAACCCAGCCAGCTCAATGGCATCGGTGATTTCACGTTCGGTGTATGCCTCGTTGCTCAGCGCGTAGGTGCTTGCCCGACCGCTCTGACCTTCGATGACCATGAACCGGACGGTGGACGACTGGGTGTCCTCGTGCCAGAAGCTTTCCTGCATAACGAGGTGGGGAGCCCCGGAGAACAGCCCTGACCGGGCGGAGTGCCAGGTCGGCGGGCTCTGGCCGCTCTTGCGTATCTGCTCGTTGGTCTGAACCTCCAGCACGATATGGCCTCCCGGCTTCATTGCGCTGCAGGCGTTCTTCAGGATCTCCAACCCCAGGTTTCTCGGGAAAACGTTGAACTGCCCGTAGATCATCATTGATAGATCGAATCCCTCACCGAAGAGCCCTTCTCTCACATCGGCGTGATGATATGTGCACGGTAGCGCCTCCGCGGCGGCAGTCTCCTTTGCGTACCGAATGGACGCTGGAGAGAAGTCCATTCCGACACATGTGCATCCATTGCGGGCCAGGCGGTTCGCGTAAAACCCCGGACCACAGGCGAGATCGAGGACTCTGGCCGGGCGAGAGTCCAGAACCTGGGAGAAGATCCACTCCACGTGCAGGTCGATCGTCTCGTTCCTGCGACTGGCCAGATCGTGTTCCTGGGATAGATGCTCGACGAGCATCCGCTCGCTGAACTCCGGATCATCCCAGGGGATGTTGTCGCCCTCCGACCAGGGGGCGGGCTCCGGTGTTCTGTTGATCAACTCCAAGATGGTCTTGCTCATCTCATCCTACCATTTCTACCGGGCATTCATTGATGCCGAGCTTCTTCATGTGTCCACCAGACCAGGGCAAGCTCAGCCTCCGCCTGACGACCATGTTCGATGAGATGTGTGGATTTGTCTAGATGAGGCCCGTGACGCAGGAGTGGGTCTCGGGATCGCAGTCGCGCGAGCAGCAGTCCTCGTCCGTCTCGCACGGCCCGCCCAGCGGGACGCAGCTCGTGTCGGGCTCGCCGCAGATGCCGTCCGTGCAGTTGTAGCCGCAGCAGTCCAGGTCCGACATGCACGCTCCGCCCTCGGGGACGCAGTCGACGCCGTCGGGACAGCACCTCAGGGCACCCTCGTCGTCGGGCACGCACAGCTCGCAGCAGCACTCGTCCGAGAAGGCGCACGCCTCACCGTCCGGGATGCACGACTCGCCAGGATCGGTCTCGTAGCACCGCGAGACGCCCGCGATCGTCGGCTGGCACAGCTCGTGGCCGCCGCAGCAGTTGTTCGCGGAGCCGGACCAGCACACCTCGCCGGGATCCAGGCATCCCCCCGTCCTCTGGCACCTGAGCACGAGCCCCAGATCGTCCACCTCGCAAACGCCCGAGCAGCAGTCGCCGGGATCGGAGCACAGCTCCAGGATGGAGCGGCACCCGCTCAGGTACTGGCACGTGGTGGTGCCCGTCCCCGAGTCCGCGCAGGCTCCGGAGCAGCACTCCCTCAGGCCCGTGCACGGCTCGCCGACCACGGTGCAGTTGGTCAGGATGGCGCAGTAGCCCTCGTCGCACAGCAGCGTGCAGCAATCGTCGTCCTCGGTGCACACCTCGCCGCCGGTCCTGCAGGTGTAGTTGCTCGCGCACCTCCAGGTCCCGTCCGAGTACTCGACGCAGTTCTCGGAGCAGCAGTTCCCGTCGTCGCCGCAGATCTCCCCCAGCGGCTGGCAGGCGAGAGGCGAGTCGATACACGTGCCCGACGTGCAGATGTTCGAGCAGCAGTCGTAGTTCTCCGTGCAGTCCTCCCCGGTGATGGCGCACGTCCCGTCCTCGGAGCACTCCTCGTCCACGCAGTAAAGCGAGCAGCAATCGGCGGCCACGGCGCAGGCGTCTCCGGCCGGGTTGCACCCGCCGTTCACCTGGCAGCGGCGCACGCCGTCCGGCTCCATCTCGCAGCTTCCCGAGCAGCACTCCGCGCCCGTGACGCACTCGGTGCCGGGATCCTCGCACGTGCCCGTGTAGGTCGAGCACTGGCCCAGGTAGCAGTAGCCGCTGCAGCACTCCCAGTCCTCGCCGCAGTCGTCGCCCAGGTGCCCGCAGTCCTCGATGATGTCGAACGGGAACTCTCCAGGAACGTCGGACGTGACGGCGTCGCCGTCCACCTGGGCGTCGGACGTGCCGTCCAGGTCGCTCGAGACCTTGCCACCGCATGAGACCGCCATGATGAGCGCGGCCGCGAGAAGCGGGAACATGGATATCGTCTTGTTGATCATCTCAAAAACCTCCTGTTGTCATCCCTGTGTCATTGTACGCAGTACATGATCAATAAGTTACGATTGAATCAGTCGATAGCAGCAAATAGTTTACGGTATCGGTCGGGTTATTCAGGGAACGAGGATGGCGGCGTTCTTTCCACCAAACCCGTCAGAGGCGTATGCAGGTGCGTTTCGTGGCGTGACGGTCTCCCCATCGATGACGTAGACGAGCTCGTGCCTCCCGGCGGGCAGGTCCAGCTCCAGGATCCACATTCCGTCCTCGTCCGGCCCCTCGAACACCGGCCCCGGCGTCTGCCAGCCGTTGAACGAGCCGGCAAGGCTCACGGACGAGGCCTCCGGCGCCTCGGCGCGGAACGTCGCGTGGCCGGCCGAGACCACGATGGTCTCGGTCGTAGCTGCGCCGGCCTCCACTGCCGGGTGAACGCCGGATCCCGGCGTCGAGATCCCCCATCTCAGCGTCACGGTGAAAAGCGCGAGGTGTCGATCGTAGGGAACCTCTGCCTGGAGGCCATCGATCTCCATGAGATCGTCGTACCGATACTCCAGGCCGTACCGGATCCACTCCGGGTAGCGGCCTCCCGCCCACACGGAGACGCGGTTGAGCATTCCCATGCCCTCGTTCTCCAGCCACATGAGGCCGGGCACGTAGGCCACGCCGGCGTCGATCATCCGCCATTCGACCTCGAGGCCCAGCACCGCCTTCAGCGCATCCTCCTGCATCCATCCGTCCGTGCCGCGGATGTGGTCGTACTCGAGGCCGATCCCCAGGGTGACGATCCCGGCAAACAGGATCTCCCACAGCAGGCGCGCTGCGTGCTCGCTCTCGCTGCGGTCGTGCAGGTCGGGTGGATCACGCTCGGCAGGCATCCGGCGGTAAGCGTACGAGTACATCGCGCTCAACCTGTGCTCTCCGTGCGTGAGGGCGAGCTCGAACCAGGCGTGAGGCTCGTGGAACCTGTCCTCGGAGAAGAAGCTGAACCGGTAGAAGCGGTACCCGCCGCCGATGC
>JAFDER010000561.1 GCA_019310245.1 Deltaproteobacteria bacterium | reverse complement strand
CGGCGTCGCCGGCTCCGACGTGACCAGGCCCGTGCCCTCGACCCTGCGCGGGTTCTCGGGGTCGAGCGTGTCCAGGCAGTAGCGCGTGAAGCCTCCGGCGGAGCCCACGAAGCCCGGCTCGCCGACGATCACGCAGCCGCGGTCCGTGCTCATGTACTCCCAGACGGGAATGGAGGTGTAGGGGTCGCTCCTGATGGCCGAGGCGTACACGTAGGCCAGCGAGCCTCCGATGGCCTCGCCCAGGCTCAGCGTGTAGATGGACGTGGGCGAGTCGCCGCCCGCGCTGAGCGCCACGTACCGACCCTCCTCCAGGTCCTCGAACTCGGGCCGGAACACCGGCACCACGAGCCTGCCAAAGCTGCCGCGGATGTAGTTGTCCGGCCTGTCGATGGATCTGACCGGCGTGTCCTCGGTCATCTTGTAGGGCCAGTTGACGCCGGTGCACGACATCACCATGGCCGTGACGCTCAGGACGGTGATCACCTTCTTGTAGTTCATGGCGGTCATTTGCTGTACTCCGGCAGGTCGGCAAACTCCATGGGATCCTTCACCTTGCCCTCGGAGTCGGGCAGCGGGTCGCGCACCATGTACACGATGCCCACGATGGACATGATCCCCCCGAGCAGGAAGGACGCGTCGGCTCCGATGTTCCAGCCCAGGAGCTGATGCTGCCTGGGGTCGTTGTTGTCCAGGTAGCCGTTGTTGAGATCCATCTGCATGTCGTCATTGAGCTGCTTGGACTTGACGGCGAAGGCGATGCCCGCCGAGAAGAACGCCAAGGCGATTCCGAAGGAGATGAAGGCGGGAGTGCGCTTGGGCTTGGGGTTGAGCCTCACGAGGATCTTCGTGCGCTGGCCCTGCTGGAGCTCCACGTCCTCGATGTAGGACTTGAGCCCCTTGGCCTCGACGATGACCTGATGCATTCCGGCCGGGAACTGCAGGACGAGAGGCAGGCTCCCCGGGTCGATCTTGCCGTCCACGGACAGAGTGGCGTGGTCGACGTTCGTGACCACTTCCAGCTCGCCGTGCTCCACCCTGTCGAGCTGCGCATCGATCTCCATCGTGTCGCCCACGCCCAGAGTGAACTCCTTCTCCTGGCCCTTGTACCCGGGGTACTCGATCCACACCGTGTGGTCGCCCGTGGGCACGGGATTGCCCCAGGGCGTCTCGCCCACGGAGCCGGCCTCCTTGTCGTCGAGGTAGACCTTCGCGCCCTCGACGTTGCTCTTGACGTTGAGGTATCCCAGGAACGTTCCCTGGCTGAGCTCCACCACGACGACGTAGATGCGTCCCTCCGAGACATTGAGAGGCGTGAACGCCTTCTGGAACTCGGGGTGCTCCACCCTGAGCTCGTACTTCCCCGGCTCGAGCGTCTGCTGTACCGGGGAGACGGACGTGAACAGGTCGTTGCCCTCGAGGTCCATGAACACGACCTTGGCGCCCTCGGGCTTGGTGCGCACCTGGACGATGGACTTCATCGCCACATCGGGCGTGGGCGGAGGCGCGGCCCCGGTCGGCGGCGTCTCTCCGCCCTCGCAGGGAGGCTGACCCTCGCCGCCGCACTTCTTCTCGATGATGAAGGTCGTGCCGCCCGTCCCGGCCTCGGCGGCATACGCCTTGAGCGTCGCGATGCGCGCCTCGACCTCCGTCTTGTCGGAGGCCTCGGGCTCCTCGTCGAGGTAGCGCTGGAAGTTCGCGATGGCCTCGGCCCACTTCTCGGCCTTCTCGTACGACACGCCCGTGTTGAAGAGGAACGCGGCGAAGGGCTGCGTCTTGTAGGCGTTCATGAAGGCCTCGGCGGCATCCTCGAACTTGCCCGCGGCGTAGAGCGCCTGGCCGAGCTCCATGAACTCCCTGGCGATCTCCATGCTCTCCTCCTCGGAGACCTGCGACAGGGCTGGCGGCGCGGCGGTCAGGATCAGAGCGATGACGACAATGATTGCTCGTTTCATGTCCTCGAACCTTCCTTGACTGGTTTGGATTTGAACGGGCGCCAGTATAGTATGGCGACGGCCGGCGCGTAACCTAGTTCTTGCCCTTTTTGTACACCGAAGGGATCTTGAGCTCGCCCATGTCCACCTTGGGCTTCCCGCCGTCCTTGCCGGGAGGCTTCTCCCCTCCCCCATCGCCCCCGCCGGCCGGCTTCGGCTTTTCCTTGTCGGGCCGCTTGACGGGCTTCACTTGAGACTTGGCCGCGGGCTTCATGGTGAAGGAGGCGACGGTCGGGTCCTCGTCGGCGACCACCTCCTCGGCGAGCCTCGTCTTGCCGCGCACGAGGATGATGGACAGGACCTCGTCCTTGATGGCGGAGATCTCGCACGGGGTCGACTCGCAGATCGTGCCCCTGCCCTCCACGGACACGATCGTGTCCTCGAGGTCGGTCTCCACCCGCACGGTGACCTTCTCGGTCACCGTCTCGATGATCTCGTCTGAGCCTCCCGCCTCTCCGCCTTCCCCCGCCTCGTCGGACTCGCCGCCCGCCGCGGCTCCCTTGTCCTCATCGGGATCGAATCCGCCAACGAGACCGTCTATCACGCCGGAGAAGAAGAGCGCGGCGCCTCCTCCGAACACGAGGAGCAGGACGACGACCGCCGTGGCCACGATCCGCCCCGCTCCTCCCCTCGGCTCGGCGGGAATGTCCTCCACGTCTCCGACCACCTCGAGAACCGGGCCGGGCGTCGTTCCGGAGGAGTCGCGCGGCGGGATCGAGGCAGGCTCGAACTGGACAG
>JAFDER010000130.1 GCA_019310245.1 Deltaproteobacteria bacterium | reverse complement strand
GATTCGGCAACTCATGATCCGGGGCCCCGAACCGGGGACTTGCGATTATCGAAGGGTCACAGCAGCCCGCGCCGGGGATTGAATGATTGGTGGGATGAGAGATCGGGGGATTATTCGGTGACGGAGACGGAGATGCCGAAGTGATCCGAGAGCGGCGTGTCCACTGTCCCGACCGTGAGGATCTGGTCGAGGATGCGCATGCCGTCGAACTTGGCGGCAGAGGGGAAGTTCATGAAGAAGACGTGGTCGATGAGCACGTCCGACCTGTCATCCGCCAGGATCGGGTTCTCGGAGCAGAACGTGCAGGCCGCGTCGCTTCCCTCGGCGAAGGGGTCCGAGTATCCCGCATCGATGATGAGCTGGTAGTTGTCCGGAAGGTTCGCGGTGATGCCGGGGGGAACGTCGGGGCCGTTGTTCGTGTCGCCCATCAGCACGATCATCTCGCCCTCGGAGGTGCGGTCCTCGATGTATGTCGTGATCTGGCCGATCTGGTAAGCCTGCTCCTCGGCCCAGGAGCCGAGCGTGCCCGTGTAGGGCACGCCGTCGAACTCGGGCGTCAGGTGCGTGCACACGAGCACGACGTCCTTGCCGGCGTCGTTCGTCACGCGCGCGAACAGTGCGAGCCGCTTGTTGAACGTGGAGTCCAGCAAGAGGTGTTCCGTGTCCCGGAGCTCCCACTTCGAGAGCAGGATGAGACCGTTCGCGGCCTCGTAGAGGTACTCCTTGCTCTCCGCGTGGCAGGTCGTGAAGATCTCCTCGATGGTGTGCCCGAGATTGGCAACGAGACATTCGAGGCATTCAGGCGACTCCGTTCCAAGATCCGTCAGCGGCCCCCCGCAGTAGGTGAGCACGCAGTCGGAGAGCCCGTCCGTCGGCACGCTGTCGCAGTTCGTGTTCACGCACGCGAGCATGTCCGCCGTGATGTCCTCCGTGCACACGGGAGGACCGGTGTTGGCCACGGGGTCGTACGTGTCAACGGCGAAGCTGTGCGGAAATGCGGCGGCCGTGGCGGATAGCACGTCGTCCACGTGCTCCGGCATCCACACTTCTTGCATGCAGACAACGTCGCTCTCGAGCCCGGCGACTCCCGGACCGACGAGCGGCTGGCGCTCGTCCACGTACTCGACGTAGCCGATGGCCAGGCCGGCATTGAACGTGGCGAACGTGCCGTGGTGCTTGCCCTCGCTGCACGCCCACAGCGAGGCCGAGAGGGTGAGCATCACGAGCATCGAGTTCGAAAGGCGTCCCATCTTGTACCTCCGTGAGGGGTCGTTACACGATTATAGCCCGATTCTCAAGTATCGCCCGCCGGATCCATGGCATCGATGACGAGCGAGCAGCACTCTCGCGCGAACCGCGGCTCGTAGCCCATCTGCCTGGCCAGCGCGACGGTCCCCTCGGCAGGGAAGGCGATGCCGTTCAGGCCCGCCTCGAGAGCGAAGCGGTCCGTCTCGGCCCTGTGAGGCCCGCCGGGGCGCGCACAGCCGAGCATGACCGGCACGTGCGGAAAGCGGAGACGTGCCCGTGCAAGGACGGTCGCCACGTCATGCACGGCGGGAGGCTCCAGGCCGCCCATCGGCGTTCCGGACAGGGGATCGAGGACCACCACGACCACGGCGGAGGGGCGGCCACGCGCGATGATCTCGAGCGCCTCGAGCTCTCCCGCCAGGCGGCCGGAGGCGAGGCCCACGACCACGTGGGGAACGGTCCTGACGCCGCTGCCCTCGAGGATCTCGAGAGAGGCGGCGATCATCTCCGGCCCTCCGTCGAGGTGGAGCACGTGCTCGATCGTTCCGGCATCCCCGACGACGTCGAGCATGGCGCATTCCACGCCGGCGCGCGCGAGGCCGAGCGCCAAGTCCTCGGTCACGATTCCCGTGTGCACCACGATCTTGAGCCCCAGTGTCTGTCGGATCCGTGCCATCGCGTCGACGAAGGGGAGAAGTGGCACGCGTCCGTCCAGGTCCGACCCCCCGCTCACCAGCAACCCCCGGCAGCCTCGATCCGCGAGACGCGAGGCCAGCGACAGCAGGTCGGCGGGATCGCGCACCTCCTGCATGCTTGCGAGCAGCCGTCCCTTGCAGTGATCGCAGCCCAGCTCGCAGACCGGCCCCGTGACGGACACAGGAACGAAGTCGTGCGGCCGGCCGGGGGGAAACTCGGTCGACTCGTAGTGCTTGACGGACGGCGCGTAGAACAGGATGTCGCCGCCGAAGCGGGTGTCGCGCGCCTTGCGGGCGCTGGTGATCAGCTCTTCGAGCCTGACCATCTAGCTCCAGAGCTCCTCAATGACCTTCGACACGTCATCCGCCTCCAGGGGAAACGGGTAATTTCTCATGTCCGGACCCGGTCTGGAGTTGGCAAAGGGCCTGTTGCACGCCACGCAGCCATCCCTGCCGGGGCACCCGCTGGTGCGGAAGGGCGTCCCGCTCGAGACGACCTCCTCGAGCAAGCCGTCGTCCACACCGAAGGAGACGATGCGTCCGTCGCCGTCGAAGCGAAACCCGCCCGCCTCGGCGAGCCCCTCGTCGATGAGATGCCGCGCCACCTGGATCCTGCGATACTGGCCCACGGGAGACTGCTCGCGGTCCTCGAGCGGGGAGCCGAGCTCGGGGTAGAAGCTGAACAGATGCGTGCATCCGCCCATGTCCCTCACGAACTGGATCCGCTCCGCCATCTCGCGCTCGCTCTCTCCCAGGCCGCAGATGAGATGACACCCGACCATGCCCGCTCCGAAGACCTCGAGGGCCTCGCGGAACACCTCCCAGTACCGCTTCCACCTGTGGGGGCCGCGGATGGACCGGCCACGCATCGCGTCGAACAGCTCCGGCGTGGCGGTGTCCACGGCGATGCCCAACCTGTCGATGCCGGCCTCGCGCATGGACGCGAGGTCGTCGGCGCTCGTCACCGTCGGGGAGATGAGGCCCGAGAGAGGCGTATCCAGGCGCTCGCGCACGCGGCGGGCCATCCCGACAAGGTCGCCGGCCGCACCTCTGCGCGTGATCATGGAGATGCAGATTCTCGAGAACCTTTCCTGCGTCTTCTCCATGGCATCGAGCACCTCGGGGAAGGGCAGGGTGGGCCACTTGACCCTGATGAAACCCTTCGAAGAGAAGTCCCCCTCGCGCTCCCGCGTGAGGCCGCAGTACGCACAGCGTGCCGAGCAACCGCTCTCGTGCGTCTGGAGCAGGTTGATGCAGCCAAGCCGCGCCCCTCGGTAGAACAGGCCCGGCTCGAGATCCAGCGTCATGGCGGCCGCCAGGCTGACCCTCACCTCATCCATGCGCGCCTCACTCCCTCTTCCAGATCCGTGTCCCACAGGGCGCGCATGCGCTCGCGCCTCTCCAGGGAACGGGCGTAGAAGCCGTGCATGACCTCCCGCCAGCGTTCCTCGTAGTCCGTAGCCGGTTTTGCGGCAAGCGCTGCCCTGCCGGCCAGCTTCCCGCACCTGAGCGCCCCGGTGAGGCCCGCCCCGGTCAGCGGGTCCACCTGACCGGCGGCATCCCCGGCGAGCAGGACGCTCCCCGCGCTGGTCCGGGCAGGAGGCCCGCCAGAGGGTACGATGCCCCAGCATCGCGACAGGGGACCGCCGGCAGCGACGATGCCCTCGGCCTCGAGCTTGCGCGTCAGCTCGGCGATTCCCCGCCTGACCAGGTCGGGACGTCTCCACTGGACGGCCACCCCCATGTTCGCGGTGCCGCCCTTGGGGAACAGCCACCCGTAGCCGTGCCTCAGCGTGGCCGAGAAATGGATGTGCGCCGAGGCCATGGGCCTCGCCAGCCTGACCACGTGCTGCGCCGCGAGCATGAGCTCCGGGCGGTCGATGCCGGCCGCCCTGGCGACACGCGACGTCGGCCCGTCGGCACCGATGACGACGCGGGCCCGCACTGCGGAGCCGTCGATGACCGGATCACCGGAGGCGTCGAATCCCGTGAAAGTGCGGCCCGTCAGGACCGTGGCACCAGCGTCCCTGGCGCTCCGGGCCAGCGCGGGGTCGAACCGCGAGCGGTCCAGGACGGCGCCCGGCGCCCTCATCCGGACCTCGCCTCCCTCCGGCATGTGGAGCACGAGGTGCGTGGTCTCCTGCTCCACCCATCCGCTCTCCGCATCGACCTCCATGAGAAGCAAGCGGGGGACGTACTCCCCGCACCTGACGGGCACGCCGATCCTCTCCTTGCGCTCGACGAGAAGGGTGCGCGCACCGCCGCGCGCCGCCTCGAGAGCCGCACGGCTCCCTGCCGGCCCGGCGCCCACGACCATGACATCCACCTCGCGCGGGACGGCCGGCCTCATGCCACCCCCCGGCACGCCGCGAGCACGGCGCGCAGCAGCCCCACGTCCATCTCCGAGCTTCCCTCGTACTCGCCCCTGTAGGCGTAGCCGCTCTTGCCCAGGTCGTAGCACGTCTCGTTTCCCGCCACGTCGACCAGGATTCCGGGCAGCCCGACGGCCTCGAGGTCCTGCCTGTGCTTGACGTAGAACGCCTCGCAGCACGAGCCGATGTAGGCGGGAGCCCCCGCCGTCCTGATGTGCGAGAGCACATCCATGAGATGCTCGTAGCTCGTCACGGTATGCACCTCGAGCCCGGCCCGGGCTCCCAGAGCGTATCCCTCTCCCACGCCGCACGAGCCGCACTCGTCACAGCCGTCCCTGCCGCGGTTGTCGCAGTCGAGCGGCTTGGCGCAGTAGGGCAGCAGCAGGTGAGTCGGACCGAGCCGCGCCACGTGCCTGAAGCTGCCGCCGACCACGAACGTCGCGTTGGCCTGCCGCGGGCTCATCCCCATGGACTCGACGTCGTGCCTCCCGAGCGCCTCCCGGATCGCTGCGATCACGTGCTCCGCCTCGATGCCCGGCATCGTGAGAGAGCCTCCGTCCATGTGCTCGCGCACGATCCCGTCCATCTCGCTCACCCTCGCGCCCTTGAGGCGGGCCTCGAGGTCGAGGATGCCGCGGCGCGGATAGGCGAAGAAGTCGCCGTCAAGGACCAGGGCCTCGATTCGCGAGCGCCGGCGGTCACACTTGATGACCGGACGGAGCATGCCTCCCGGACTCGCATAGAGCGCCCGGACCTGCTCCGTGGGGCGCCTTCCCCGACCGGCGATCCATGCGTCCGACGTGAAGCGGGGCAGGGCGCTCTTGAAAGCCGTCCTCTCTGCGACCGTCAGTTCGCCGCTGATCAGCCTCCCGCCTGCCAGATCCTCGAAGCGTCCGGCGATGCGGGCCTTGAGATCGCCGAGCGGGACCGGAGCGCCAAGCTCGCGGTCGACCCACGTGACCCGATCCCGAAGCCCCTCGATCTCGCGACGGCGCAGCTTCTCCACGGGAACGCGCAGCGCCCGGACCATGGTCTCGACATCGAAATCCACGAGCAGCGTTCCCTGGAAGAGCAGTGCGCCGCGCAGGTCCGTGCCTCCCGTGCCCGAGATCTTCCTGCCCTCCACCTCGATGTCGTTTCGCGGCCTGTAGGATGCCTCGATGCCGAGATCCCTCAGGGCCATGACCACCGGAGTGCAGAGGCGCTCGAACAGATCCGTTCCCGGCCGCGAGTCCCCGGCGTCGCCCCAGCGGCACACCACCTCCCAGCCGATCTGGGCCTCATCGAAGAAGATGGCTCCTCCTCCGGTGTGCCTCCGGTTCACGTCGATTCCGGCATCGTGACAGAATCCGAGCCTCACCTCGTCCTCCACGCGCTGGAATGCTCCGACGAGGACGGCCCCGGGCCTGAACTGCATGAATCGTAGCGTGGGCGGGCTCTCGCCGTCGGCCACGGCATCGAGGATCACCGCGTCGAGCGCCATGTTCTCTGCCGCCGAGCGCGGGCCCGTGTCCAGGAGCCTCCAGGCCGTCATGGCGTGCGACCGCGCTGGCGGGATGCCTCCGCGAGCGCCACCGAGGCCGCCGTCGCCGCGTTGAGCGAGGAGCAGGGCGGTGCGAGCGGAATGCAGAGCATCGAATCGCAGCGCTCGATGGTGAGCCTTCGAAGGCCCGAGTCCTCTCCGCCGACCGCGAGCAGGGTGGGCAGGGTGAGATCCTCGTCATGGACCGGAACCTCCGCCCCCGCTTCCAGCCCCCTGATCCAGATGCCGCGGTCACGCGCCGCCTCGAGCGCCCGGGTCAGGTTCGTGGCCCTGGCGATGGGCAGGTGCTCCGTCATGCCCGCCGAGGCCTTGACCGCGGCCGCCGTGACGGACGCGGAGCGATCCTTGTGGATGAGGACGCCGTGCGCGCCGAAGGCGGCGGCGCTGCGAACGGCCGCTCCGAGGTTGCGGGGGTCCTGGACCTGATCGAGCGCCAGCAGGAGCGGGGCCGGTCCGGCGCCATCCAGCAGCTCCTCGACGGAGACGTAGGGATAGGGATCGACCTGCGCCGCAACTCCCTGGTCCTCCCGGGCGGGGAACCGGCTTCTCATCCAGGGTCCGTCCACCTCCTCGACGGCCACGTCCGCGCGCCCCGCCAGCTTGCGGATCTGCTCACGCGCGCGGGAACGCCCGCCCTTGACGATGAAGACCCTGTGGATGCGTCTGCGACCGGCCCGCAACGCCTCGATGACGGCGTTCACGCCGTGAAGGATGTCCTCGCTCTTGCGGCTCACTTCCTCTTGCGGGCCTTCCTGGCCCGGCGCGTCTCCGTCGTCTTGCGCTTGCGCTCGAGCAGGACGGCCTGCGCGGCCGACAGCATTGCGATGGGAACGCGGTAGGGCGAGCACGACACGTAGTCCAGACCCGAGTCGTGGCAGAAGATGACGCTGGAGGGTTCGCCTCCGTGCTCGCCGCAGATGCCGATCTTCAGGCCCTTGCGCGTGGAGCGCCCCTTCTGGACGCCCATGCGCAGGAGCTGGCCGACTCCGTCGGGATCGAGCACCTCGAACGGATCCACCTTGTAGATCTCGTTGCGCATGTAGTCTCCGAGGAACGAGGCGGCATCGTCACGGCTGATGCCGAACGTGGTCTGCGTGAGGTCGTTCGTCCCGAACGAGAAGAACTCTGCCGTCTCGGCGATCTCGTCGGCGACCAGGCAAGCGCGCGGCAGCTCGATCATCGTCCCGACGAGGTAGGAAACCCTGACCTTCTCGCGCCTGAAGACGGTCTCGGCGGCCGAGCGCACGATGCTCTCCTGGGCATTGAGCTCGGCCTGCGTCCCCACGAGCGGGATCATGATCTCGGGCAGGACCTTGATCTTCTCCTTCTTGACCTGCACGGCGGCCTCGAAGATGGCCGTGGCCTGCATGTGCGTGATCTCGGGGTAGGCGATGCCGAGGCGGCAACCGCGGTGCCCGAGCATCGGGTTCACCTCCTTGAGAGCCTCCACCCTCTGGCGCAGCTTCTCGTGCGGAACGCCCATCTCCTCGGCGAGCTTGCGGATGTCTCGCGCCTCGTGGGGAATGAACTCGTGCAGCGGCGGATCCAGCGTGCGGATCGTGACCGGCTTGCCGTCCATGACCCGGAAGATCCCTGCAAAATCCTCCCTCTGGAAGGGCAGGAGCACCGCCAGCGCCTCGGCCCTCTGATCCCGCGTGTCGGCGAGGATCATGCGCCTCATGGCGTCGATCTTTTCCTCGCCGAAGAACATGTGCTCGGTGCGGCACAGACCGATGCCCTCGGCACCGAAAGCGAGGGCCTCGGCGGATTGCTTCGGCTGATCGGCGTTGGTGCGCACCCTGAGTCTGCGGATCTCGTCCGCCCACTGCATGAGCTTCTTGTACGTGGAGTACACGGGCGCGTTCTTGGGCTCGAGCGTGCCCTCGATGAGCACCTGGAGCACCTCGGACGGACGCGTGTTGATCTCGCCCTGGAACACCTCTCCCACCGACCCGTCGAGGCTGAGCGCGTCGCCCTCGTGCAGGACCTTGTCGCCCACGGTCATCGTGCGCTTTGCATAGCTGATGTTGATCGTTCCGCAGCCCGCGATGCAGACCTTTCCCATCTGCCGAGCGACGAGCGCGGCGTGGGAGGTCATGCCTCCCCTCTGCGTGAGGATGCCCTCGGAGGCCTCCATGCCGTGGATGTCCTCCGGGCTCGTCTCGGACCTGACCAGGATCACGTTCTTGCCCGCAGCCTTGGCCATCTCCGCGCGGCCCGCGTCGAACACGATCTCGCCCGATGCCGCCCCCGGGCCTGCCGGAAGGCCCTTCGCGAGCAGACGGTGCTCGTTCACGGCGTTGAGCTTGTCCACTGGCTCGAAGATGGGCCTGAGGAACCGGTCGATCTGCATCGGCTCGATGCGCTCGAGAGCCTCCTCCTTCGTGATGAGCCTCTCGCGCACCATGTCCACGGCGATGCGGATCGCCGCGAACCCGGTCCGCTTTCCTGAACGGGTCTGGAGCATCCACAGCTTGCCGTCCTCGATCGTGAACTCGATGTCCTGCATGTCGCGGTAGTGCT
>JAFDER010000129.1 GCA_019310245.1 Deltaproteobacteria bacterium | reverse complement strand
AGTAACATTCCAGCAGGGCTGGAACAGGCGTGTCAGAGCTTCGCGTGGGGAGTGATTCCAGGCTCTACCAGGACCTGAGGATTGCCTCTGCCATGGAGCTGACGAACAGCGAATCAGCCTCCTTGGACAGGGTCTCGAGGTACTTGCTGCCCTGCCCTCCGCCGAATGCGAACGAGGTCAGGATGAAGCCCGCAAGCATTGAATTTCTCCTGGGAATCCGTAGCGTGAGCAGCCATTCGAACAGCTCGTTGCCCTTCGCGTCGTCGCCGTAGAGGTAGGCCACCACGTCGATGAGCCGGCCTCCCAGCCCGAAGCGCTTGACACGCTTCTCGAACACCGGGCGGACCGCCTCGATGCGCAGCGCGGCCGAGGCCAGCCCGGCCAGGACCACCTGGTCCTTGAGCTCGCCGTCGCGCACGACGGCGACGAACGTCTCCTCGCATGCCTTCGCGTCGCCGATGCGCACGAGCGCCTCGTACACGGCATGCTGGTTCCATTTGTGCTCCTTCTTGCCCACCATGGACAGGAGCTTCGGCACCGCACTCTTGGCCTTGAGCTTGCCGAGCGCGCCGATGGCCGCCATCTGGATGCCCGTTCTCGGGTGGTCGAGGTAGCCCATGATCATCTTGGCGTCCTTGGACGAACCCGTGTTGCCCAGTGCGTAGAGCACGCCCGATGTGGTGAACGTGTCCGCCTCGGCGAGCAGGCTCTTGAGCACGGGCACCGCCTTGGCGCTCTTCGTCTGTCCCAGCGCGGCGACCAGGCTGTCGCGCGTGTAGATGTCCGTTTCTGCCTTGACCGCGGCGATGAGTCCGGCGGCCGCTTCTTTCGTGGCGATCTGGCTCAGCACCCGGGCGGCCTCGCTTCGCGTGCGGGGATGATCCTCTCCGAGCATCCCGATCAGCGTCTTGATCGTCTCGGGGTCATCACCGAGCGACGCGAGGGCGCCGCCGTAGTCGGCGACCACTGAGCAGCGGAAGCCGCAGCCCATGCTCTTGATCTTGGTCGCGTTGTCGCGAAAGAGCTCGAGGAGCCGGGGAGCGGCCTTCTTGTCACCGATGGTTCCCAGGGCGATGGCCGCCGCGGAGCTCAGCCTGAGGTTGTCCGAATCCAGCGTGGCGATCAGGATGTCCACGTTCACGCTCCCCGCCTCCCTGCGGCCGATTTGGCCGAGGCCGTAGATCGCCTCCGTCACCACGTCGTCGTCGGGATCCTCGAGCAGCTTCTCGAGCGCGGGCACGGCGTTCGCGTCACCGGTGATGCCGAGTGCCGTGGCCGCGATCTGGCGCGTGAAGTCGTTGTCGCTCGCGAGGTGGCCGATGAGGATGTCCTGCGCGCCCTTCGCGTCCAGGTAGGCGAGCGCGAGCGAGGCCGACGCGCTGGAGAGGATGTCGTCCGAGCTCGAGATGGTCAGGAGCTTGTCCTCGACGAGCCCCGCGTCCATGGACGCCACGGCCTGCTCGAGCGTGGTGTCCACCCCGATCTTGCTCTCCTTGATGATCGCGAGGAGCCGCTCGGCCACGTCCGGATCGTCGATCCGGCTCAAGGCCCAGACGATCTCCTCGAGCACGTAGTCGTCCGCCGAGTCCAGGGCGCGGATGAGTCCCTCCTGCACTCCCTCGGGGAACGGCATGCGGATCTCGGCGAGGCTGAAGGCGGCCTCGCGCTTGACGTAGTAGTCCTTGTCCTGCAGCCCCTTGGTGAAGGCCACCATGAACGGCGTGATGTCCTTGACCTCGCGGTTGTTCATGATCTGTCCGAGCGAGCGCAGCGCCGTCTCGCGCACGTACTCCTTCTCGTCGTCCAGCCCGGCCACGAGGATCTCGAACGCCTGCTCGCCTCCGAAGTTGCCCATGGCGCGCAGCACGGCCCTGCGCACGTTCTCGTCCTTGTCGTCGGCGTGCTTGGCGAGCTCGGGCACGAGCGACGAGTCGCCGATCTCGCCCAGCGACTCGATGGCCGTCATGCGCACGTACGCATCGTCGTCCTCGAGCAGCTTCTTGATGGGCCCGATCGCCTCGGGCACCTTGAGCTGGGCCAGCGTCGAGGCCGCGGACTCGCGCACCCACTCGTTGTCGCTCTCGAGCGCCACGATCAGTGCGTCGATGGCCTTCTTGTCCTTGTACGCTCCTAGGCCCCTGACCGCCTCGGCCTTGAGCCGGTTGGCCTCCTCCTGCGAGGCGGCGATGAGCACCGGCAGGAACTTCTTGTCGCCGATGTAGCCCATCGCGCTGAGCAGCGCGGATCGCACGTCCTCGGTCTTGAGCTGTCCCAGAGCGCGTGACACGTCCATGCGCACGTCCTGGCTCTTGTCGTCCAGTGCTGCGGTGAGGTGCTTCTTGGCGCGCGTGTCGTGGGTCTGCGTGAGGATGGACACGCCCGCCTGGCGAAGCCCCTTCTTCTCGGATCCGAGCAGCTCGACGCCCGCGTCGAAGGCCAGCGCCCCGTAGCTTCCCACGGCGTACTGGTAGCCCCAGCGCTCGTTCTGATCCGCCTCCTTGAGCACCTCGATCAGCTTGGGCAGCGAGTCCTGGTCCGCGATGCGGCCCAGTGCGTAGGCCGCGTCGCCTCGCACGTACTTCTCCACGTCCTCCTTCGCGGTCTTGAGGAGCGGCGCGGCTGCTTTCGGGTCACCGAGGGTTCCGAGCGCTCCGCACACCTTCGAGCGGACCGTCTTGTCCTCGTCGTCCAGCAGCGCGATCAGCGGGTCCACGGCCTTGACGTCTCCGATGATGCCGAGGGCCTCGGCCGCGTCGCCGCGGATCGTGGCCTGGTCGCTCTCGAGCAGAGCGAGCACGTCGTCGAGCACCGCGAACTTTCCCGCCCTTCCCAGCGCCACGACGGCGATGGTGTTCAGGTCCTCGCGCTCCTTGTCCTTGGCCAGCCTCTTCATGATGTGGATGGCATAGCGGTCGCCCATGTACGTGAGCTGCGCCAGCGCCTTGGCTGCGGCCGTCGAGACCTGCGGGTCGGGATCGTCGAGCAGCGCCTCGTACGGTCGCAGGACGCGCTTCGTGCCGAAGTTGCCCAGCGCCCGGATGACCTCGATGCGCAACGTGGCGTCCGTCCCGCTCTCGAGGATCTCGAACATGTGGGGCACCACGTCGAAGATGCGCATGTCGCCCGCCCGCGAGATCGCGTCCTTGCGGTCCGACGGGTTGCACTCCGAGTCCTTGATGATGGCGACGATCTTCTGGTTGTAATCGGCGCCCCAGCCCCACATCTCCAGCGGGCAGTGCTTGAAGTCCTGGCTGGCCGCCGCCTTCTGGTCGTCCGGCGAGTCTGGCTTGCTCGGGGGTCCGCACGAGGCGAGCGATCCCGTGACGAGCGCAAGGCCCATCGACAGGGCGAGTATCCGGTATGTCATGTGATTCCTCCTCGGCGACCGCCACCGGGCGTGGATCGCCATTTCCACCATTTGTCTGCGTATCATCCGGAAAGTTCCGTCAAACAAGTGACCATGGATATCAGCCCAGGGTCCGGCCCGTCAATGACGGGTGGGCCGGGAGGTGTGCGCGAGGGCTGGGCGGATGATTTGTCTTCTGGATACGGGATGTTATCCACCGATCAGTGAGGCCTCGGTGAGCCGTCACCCGGGCTCTCGAACTGGTTTCAACCATATCTTCATGGATGTTGCAACTTCCGAGGGTCGAGTTTGTTCCATTTTCGGATCTCCGGCCGGCTACTGGAGATCGATCACTTGTGCTTGCCGATGGATCTGAGGATCTGGGCGATGTGATCGTCGAACGGGTCCTCGCACTGGATCGAGACGAGCCGTGCGCCCTTCTTGATCGCCGCGGCCTCGAGCTCCTTGCCGATGGCCTCGAAGCGCTCGCGGTAGCGCTTCAGCACGGCGGGCGTCACCACGGCCCGCAGCGTGCGGCCCGTCTCCGCGTCCAGGATCTCCACCTCGCCCGAGATCTCGGGTTCGCGGTCCAGTGCGCTCACTGCTCTGATGAGCGTCACCTCGTGGCCGTGGTACCTCAGCCTGTCGAGCGACTCCATCACGCCGCTCGGCACGAGGAAGTCGCTGAGGATGAACACGAGCCCCCTGCGCTTCTCGCGCGAGGTCAGCTCCATCGCCGAGGAGGCGATGTCCGTTCCGCCGTCCGCCTCGAGGGCCCTGAGCGTCTCCAGGATGGTGTGGATCCTGGCCTTGCCCCGGGCCGGCGGCATGAACTCCTCGATGGATTCGGCGAACAGCGAGATGGCCACGCGATCGAGGTTCGCGAGCACGATGTAGGCGAGCGCCGCGGCCAGGCGCTTGACGGCGAGGATCTTGCTCGGGCTGCCCACCTTCATGCTCGTCGAGCGATCCAGCAGGATGTGGACCCTCAGGTCCTTCTCCTCCTCGAACAGCCTGAGCAGGACCCTGTCGAGGCGCGCGTACGCCTTCCAGTCCAGGTACCTCGGGTCGTCACCCGGCAGGTACTCGCGCCGGTCCGCGAACTCGATCCCGCTGCCCACCTCGCGCGACCTGCGCGCCGCGCTCAGGTCGCCGCCGTAGACGCGCTTGAAGAACAGCGACCAGTACTCCAGCCGGCGGACGAAGTCGGCGTCGAAGGGATCGGCGGGGTCCTGCCCCTTGCCCCCGCGGGGCGCCATGGCCATCACTCCATTCTGGGGGCGCAGTAGCCCTTCCTCTCGAACGAGTCATCGATGACCTCGCTCACCCCGGGGATGGGCTCGGTGCACTGGTAGCTCGAGCGGCAGACCGAGTCCTTGTCGCACTTGCGCAGGCAGTAGCTGCGCGCGTGCACGTCGTCGTAGAACTGCACGCAGATCGCCTCCTGCGGGCAGGAGTTGGCCTCGCAGTCCACGATGGTGCAGTAGCCGTTCGGCTGGGTCCTGTCGCAGTAGCGGTCGCCGTCCTCGCTGCAGTCGATGTTCATCGTGCAGTCGTCGCCGATGAGCGGCTGGCAGCCGGCGAGAGCCGCCAGCATGATCGGCATCGCGGCGAGCGGTGCCGCGCCGAGCTTTCTAGGATGCATTCCCGTCCTCCTCGTCGCCCGGCGTCCATCTGAGCACGGGCCTTCGCGCGGCGAGCGTGTCGTCGAGTCGTCCGAGGCGCGTTGCGTGAGGCGCCTCGTGCAGCACCTCGGGATCCTCCCCCGCCTCGCGGACGATGCGCTCGAGCGCCCCGGCGAAGGCCTCGAGCGTCTCGGGCGTCTCCGTCTCGGTGGGCTCGATCATGAGCGCGCCCTGCACCACCAGCGGGAAGTAGACCGTGGGCGGATGGTAGCCCAGATCGAGGAGCCGCTTGGCCACGTCCATGGTCTGGACACCCGTCTCCTTCTTGAGCTTCTTGTCCGTGAGCACGAACTCGTGCATGGGCGTGCCGTCGTACGGCCTGTGGAAGAGCCCGCCGAGGAGCGTCATGAGGTAGTTGGCGTTGAGCACGCTCATGCCCGAGACGTCCCCGAGGCCGCTCCTGCCCACGGCGAGGATGTAGGTCCAGGCCCTGACGAGCATGCCGAAGTTGCCGTAGAACGAGCGCACGCGTCCGATCGTTCCGGGCATCTTCTCGTCGAGGTGGAACGAGCCGTCCTCATCGCGCACGATGCGCGGCACGGGCAGGTACGGCGTGAGCTTCTCCACGCAGCCCACCGGGCCGGATCCCGGACCGCCTCCTCCGTGCGGCGTGGAGAACGTCTTGTGCAGGTTGAGCTGCATGACGTCGATGCCCACCTCGCCCGGCTTGACGCGGCCCATGAGTGCGTTGAGGTTCGCGCCGTCGCCGAACACGAGGCCGCCCTTCTCGTGCACCACCCGTGCCACCTGCCGGATCTCCCTCTCGAAGAGCCCCAGCGTGTTGGGGTTGGTGATCATGACGGCGGCCACCTCCTCGTCCATCACCTTCGCAACGTCCCCGGCGAGCAGGATGCCCTGCTCGCCGCTCTCCACCGCCACGGACCTGTAGCCGTTGAGCGCCGCGCTCGCGGGGTTCGTGCCGTGTGCCGTGTCCGGGATGAGGACCTTCGAGCGGGGGTTGCCCTGCGCGCGGTGGTGCGCGCGGATCATCATGAGCGCCGTGAGCTCTCCCTGCGCGCCCGCCGCCGGCTGGAGCGTGAAGGCGTCGAAGCCGCAGATGCAGGCGAGCGCCCGCTCCAGGCTCCACATGAGCTCGAGCGCGCCCTGCGCCCCCGACTCCGGGGCGTAGGGGTGCAGCCGCGCCATGCCCTCCATCCGGGCCGCGGCCTCGTTGACCTTGGGGTTGTACTTCATCGTGCACGAGCCCAGGGGGTAGAACCCGTGGTCGATGCAGAAGTTCCAGCTGCTCAGCCTCACCCAGTGCCTGACGGCCTCGTTCTCGCTGAGCTCGGGCAGCCCCGGCGGGCTCTTGCGGATCATCGCCTCGGGCAGCCAGGCTCCCGGATCGGGCAGGCTCCTGCCCGGCGGTGTGATGCGCGTGCCGCGCCTTCCGGGCACGCTCTTCTCGAACACCGCGGGCTCGTCGAAGCTCACGTGCCGCACCACGTCCCGCACGGCACGGTGCCTCGTGTCCACCGGCTTCTTCTCGCTCATCGCCCCACCTCCCTGAGCGCCGCGACGAGCGCGTCCATGTCCTGCGTGCACAGGCACTCGGTGGTCGAGACGAGGAGCACGTTGGCGAGCTCCGGGTACCAGCGGCCCAGCGCCGGGCCTGCGAGCAGCCGCCTCTCGGCGAGCCCCTCGATGAGGTCCGCGACCGGGACCCTCTTCGACCTGATCGCGAACTCGTTGAAGAACGGCCCGTCGAACACGTCCTCGAACCCGTCGAGCGCCGCGATACGCTCACGAAGTGCGTGGGCGTTGGCGGCGCTCATCAGCGCCTGCTCCCGGAGCCCCTCGGGGCCGAGGAGCGACAGGTGCACCGTGACCGCGAGGGCGCACAGGCCCTGGTTCGTGCAGATGTTGCTCGTGGCGCGCTCCCTCCTGATGTGCTGCTCGCGCATCGCGAGGGTCAGCACGTAGCCGTTCTTGCCGCGCGTGTCCACGGTCCTTCCCACGAGCCGGCCCGGCATGTGCCGCGCCTTCTTCTTCGAGCAGCCGAACAGGCCCACTCCCGGCCCGCCGAAGCTCACGGGCAGGCCCAGGGCCTGACCCTCGGCGGTGGGGATGTCCGCACCGAGCACGGCCGGCGCCTCGAGGATCCCGAGCGATACAGGCTCGGCCGTGGCCGTGACGAGCAGCGCCCCGGCATCGTGCGCGGCCTTCGCGATGCTCGTGAGATCCTCCACGACGCCGAAGACGTTGGGGTAGCCCACGACCACCGCGGCCACGTCGTCGCCGAGCCTCCCGGCCAGTGCCACGGTGTCGGTCGCGCCCGTGTCCTTCGCGTATCCGATCGTGAGGACCTCCTCGACTCCCTCGGGTGCCAGCCCGGCCAAGTAGGTCCGGATCACGTGCCTGTACTCGGGATGGAGCGCCTCGCTCACGAGCACCTTGTTGCGCTTCGTCACGCGTCGTGCCATGAGGGCGGCCTCGGCCGCCGCGCTCGCGCCGTCGTACATCGACGCGTTGGCCACCTGTGTGCCCAGCAGCTCCGCCACCATGGTCTGGAACTCGAACACCGCCTGGAGCGTGCCCTGGCTCACCTCTGCCTGGTAGGGTGTGTACGCCGTCAGGAACTCGGACCGGCTGATGATCTGGTCGACCGCGGGGTGCACGAGGTGCGCGTACGCACCCCCGCCCGCGAAGCAGCTGCCGATGCACGAGGCCGTGTTGCGGTCGGACAGCGCCCTCATCGTCTTGATGAGAGAGGCCAGGTCCATGGCCTCGGGCACGTCCTCGAACCCACCGCTCGTCAGCATCTCTCCCGGCACGGCCCGCGCGAACAGCTCGTCCACGGAGCCAACGCCGATGCGCTCGAGCATCCGGCGGATGTCCTCGTCCGTGTGTGGTGTGTACATGGAACCTCTTCCTGGCAAGTGCGGATCCGTGCGGGGGCTACCCCTCCTTGAGCTCCGCCACGTGCTTCGCGTAGGCGTCCGCGTCGAGCAATCCCGAGACCTCGGACTCGTCCGACATCTCCATCTTGAACATCCAGCCGTCCCCGTAGGGCGACTCGTTCACCTTCTCGGGTTCGCCCTCGAGGTCCATGTTCGATGCCACGACCGTTCCCGAGAGCGGCGCGAAGATCTCCTCGCTTGCCTTGCTCGACTCCACCACGGCGATGGGCTCGTCCAGCTTGAACGTCTGGCCCTCCTCGGGAAGCTCGAGCTGCACAACGTCGCCGATCTGCTCCGCCGCAAAGGCCGTGAGCCCGCATGTGGCGACGCCGTCCTCGGTCTTCACCCACTCGTGCGTCTTCGTGTACTTGAGATCATTGGGGAAATCCATTGTCACTCACCTCCGCGGAATCCCTAGCATAATCAATCGCTTTCTGGGGTCAAGACCCGCAGGCGCCTGCGCTTTGACATGCTGCGTCCTATTTCATAACGTATGCTCTTTGCTGGAGGACGCGAAATGATCTCTCATCGATGCGCTTGTCTCGTCATCACCCTGGCCCTGCTGGGCATCACGCCGGCCTGCAGCGACGGCAACGGCAATCGGCCCGACGCGGACGCCGGCACCGATCCAATCGAGGAGACCGGTGACCCGACCGCCGATCCGGTGGACGACACCTGCGTCGTGGATTCCTACTGCATGACGGACGACGTGGCCTGCCTCGACGGCGCATGCCATGCCCCGCCATATGCCACCACCTGCCTCGGCGGCCATTTGGTCGATTCCACCGGCGCGCCGAAGGTTTGCCAGGCTGTGGTGGCCTGCACCGAGGGCACGTGCTTCTTCGGCCGCAGCGATGCGGACGGCTGGTTCACGGTGCCGATCGGTGCGACCTCACACCCCGACATCAGCATCTACTTCCCCGTACCCATGGAGGGAACAGGGCACCACTCGCCGTTCTGCCACTACACCGAGCTGTGCGACGACGAGGTGCACCTGTGCACGCCGTTCGTGCTCTACGACGCGCCCACCACGGGCGAGGCCGTGCCCGAGAGCACCGGACCCACGGACCCGAATCCGCTTCCCGCCGACGTGCGCGTCGAGGCCTCGGACGGAGGCGCGCTCGTCTTCCACGCCGGAGACGAGGTGGACCTGCCCATCTTCACGGATCCCTGGGTGGCGCTCTCCCGCTTTCCGCTCGACGATCACGTGCCGTGCTTCATCGACCCTGACAGCCTGCCTCTGGCTCTGTACGCATTTACGCCCATGGACGCGTTGGTGATCGAGCCCGGCACGCACCTCGACCCCGTGTTCCGCTTTGCGTCGCTCGACCTTCCCAACGAGACCGGCCTCGCGGCCGACACGGCCGTCGACATCTACCTCCTCGGCGGCGTGCATCCCCTGGATGCCGGACTCTTCGAGGGCGAGTGGACCCGCGTCGTGGGCGCCGCGGTCACCTCCGACGGCACGCGCATCCAGACCGCGGACGGCGAGGGCCTCGGCTACCTGACCTGGATCGGCGTCTACCTGCCTTGACTTGGGGCCGACGAGGCCCATACTTACATTCTGGCCTCCAGGGGGCGATACGGTTTCGACGGGCGGATGGAGGTCGTCGTTGCATGCCGGGGTGTCGGACCCCGTAAAAACCGGCAAAATTGTGAGTGCGAATAGCACCAACTACGCCCTCGCCGCATAGTCGGTAGGGCCGTCCGCCCCGGGCTCCTCCCACCGGCCCGGGAACGGGCGCCGTTAAGGCGGGATGGTCGCGCCGAGTAGTTCCGGCGGCGCGGCGAGAAAAAGGAACCTGGCTCCGGAGAGGAGTTTGCGGGCGGCCCGGCCCCGGAGCGAGATCAAGGGAAGCCCACGCTAAGCATGTAGACGCGGCGGCCGAAAACGTTCGGACCCGGGTTCGACTCCCGGCGCCTCCACTAGCCTGATGTCAGGCTTTCCCCTTTTATCCCCACTACTTCCAGCCTCGTCCTCTGCCGCTGTAGTAAGGACTGTAGTAAGATCTGTAGTACCGGACGCCGGTCCCACGTCCGATCCGACGGCCTTCTGCATGGCCTCGGACTCGTCCCTCACCGGGGGATCCACCTTCAGCTTGGCCACCTCGGCACACAGGGCCTCCCATGGCATCGAGGTGTAGAGGTTCATGATGTTCCCACGGGGCGCGTGGGTCACCATCTCCAGCAGATCCGGCCGGGCCCCGTCCTGCCGGGCCAGCGTGATGAAGGTCCGGCGCAGGTCATGGCCACGCCGGTGGCGCATGCCCAGAGCCTTGAGGTCGTCCACCATCCTCCGCCTGCTGTAATTCTTGTCCCTCATCCCCGAGCTGCTCTTGCGAGACTTCTGCCTGGCAACGTGGTGGGGCGGCCGTGGGACGATGAGATCGTCCGGGCTCGGAGCGCTTCCCATCATCCGCTCCCAACCCTCCGCCCGCCAGTCATCGAGAACGACAGCCAAGGTGGGATGCACGGGCATCGTCCGAGGCCTTTTCGTCTTGGTGCGGCTGGCGTAGGAGCGGGCCACCACGAGCTTGCCCAGGGGGTTCACGTCGGGCTCGTAGTTCCGCCAGCGCAAGCCTGCCATCTCGCCATGGCGCAAGTCCGCGACGCCCATGAGCGCGTACACCACACGCCGGTCCTGCGGTAGCTCGGTCGAGGAGATGAGCAGCTCCAGCTCGTCCCGCTCGAACACGGCCCCCGCCCGCCACTCAG
>JAFDER010000560.1 GCA_019310245.1 Deltaproteobacteria bacterium | reverse complement strand
ATGCTGGACCTGATCAGGAGGGCATGAATGGTTTTTTTTGGCCTGACAATTAGACGTTTGTCTGTTTGCTGAAGTATGAAAAGGAGCAGACATGGAAACCCAGCTCACCCTCGATCCCAATCCCCGCCCACTCGCCTGCGCGCTCGGTAGAGCTGCCCCCCGCTACAGCGTGCGGATGCACCACTCGATCAGGGAGGTCGACCCGGTCGCCTGGGATCGCGTCGTCTCCGGCCGGAGCCTGATGATGCAGCGCGCCACCCTCGAGGCCATCGAGCGGGGCTCTCCCGGGAACCGTGAGCACCGGCACGCGGTCTTCTCGCGGGACGGCAAGCCCATTGGCGTGGCCTGCTTCGAGATCGCCCGGTTCGAGGGGCCGACCATCGAGCCAATGCTGGGGGAGAGTGCCGCAGCACGTCTCGCAGCCAGGGTCGCGGGCCTGGGCGGCCAGCTCTCGTTCGATCTGCTCGTGTGCGGCAGCACGTTCTCTTGTGGAGAGCACGGGTTCGCGTTCGTCCCCGACGCCCACCCGAGGGAGGCCCTCACCAGCCTGTACGAAGCGATACGACGGATCCGGCGAGAGTGCCGACACGTCGCGGGCATGCTGTTCAAGGAGTTCGATCTGACCTCGGGACCGCTACCCGGAATGCTGGACGACCGTGGGTTCTCCGAGATCCCGATGGGAGCGAAGATGGTCCTCGATCTCGATCCCTCCTGGGACTCCTTCGAAGGCTACCTCGTATGCCTGAAGTCGAAGTTCAGGATCAAGGCGAAGCGGGCGCGCACGAAGTCGAGGAACCTCCGGGTCGCCGATCTCGGCCTCGATGACCTGGTGAGGCACCGCACGAGGCTCGAGTCACTGCGGGACGCCGTCATCGAGAAGGCGACCTACCGTCTCGGTGGCGTCAACGTCGGATCCCTGATCGAGCTGCGACGGGCGCTGAGTGATGAGTTCGTGATCCGCGGGTACTGGCTGGGTGACGATCTCGTGGGCTTCATGACCGGGTTCGTGGACGGTGGCACCCTCGACGCCCACACCGTGGGATTCGACTACCGTCTGAACAGGGACCACTCCATCTATCCCAGGATGCTCGTCGACTACCTAGAGATCGCCATCGATCGTGGGCTGGCAAGGGTGAACTACGGACGCACGGCCGAGGAGATCAAGAGCACACTCGGAGCCGCCCCCGTGCCGACCCGGTGCTATGTCCGGCACCGGAGCCACGTGGTCAACCCAATGCTTCCCCTGGTCGCTCGTTACATCCGTCCCGAGGAATTCACCCAGCGTCGTCCGTTCAAGTCCGGTCACGGCGGTCTCGCGCCCGGCAGAGAGGCTGCGTGATCGAGGTCGCCCAGGTCCGACCGGGGGAGCGAGGATTCGCGTCCTGGCTCTGGCTGGCGACGAGGCAATGGCCCTGGGCCCCGCTGGTGTCCTTCGTCGCGATGGCGAGATCCTCGTCCAGGGTAGCAGTCCTGATAGAGGATGGGATCGTGGTGGCCGGGGCGTTACTGACCGCTTCGCCGGTGAACGTGTTCCTCCGGAGGCGATATCGCGAAGTGGCCCATCGGTACTGTGAGAATGGGTACGCCAACCTCTCCTACCTCGTGGTTCGCCAGAGCCGGAGAGGGCAGGGTCATGGACGCGAGCTCATCGAGAGGATTCGGGAGAGGGATCGGTTCTGGCTGGCCAGCGCTCCCGGTCTCGGGGGGTTCTACCGGGAGTCGGGGCTTGATGTCTCCGGGGCCGGGGAACACTTCTTCGTGAGCCGTTGATCGGCCTCAGTTTGAGTTTTGGTGGAAGCGCCGGGAGTCGAACCCGGCGTCAGTCGGCCGCGTCGTGGACCGCGTCCGGGAGGAACGGGTTGACCACCGTGACCCCCAGGATCTCCTGGCCGTGGCTCATGTCCTCCGTGTAGAGGGTCGAGGCGCCCGAATGCGCGGCCGCGACGACGATGAGGGCATCCCAGAACGAGAGCATCGCCTCGGCCGAGAGGCGGGCCGCGCGTCTGATGTCGTCCGTGTCGATCAGCACGGGATTCCACACGGCGAGGTCATCGAGGATGTGGATCGCGTCCTCGACGCCGATCGGCGTCGAGATCTTTCGAGTCACGTTGACGAAGAACTCCTGGAGAACCTGGGTGCTGAGCCTGAGGCGGCCCTCGGCCCCCAGGCGCTCGATGAGGCGGCGCGAGGCGGTGCGCTTCGCCTCATCTCCCCGGTCGAAGGCGTACACGAGAACGTTCGTGTCCAGGAAGGCCGGGGGATCACCGCTCATGCAGATCCTCCCGGCTCCAGTCGACCTTTCCGACGGTGTACAGGCCGTCGCGCATCGAGGCGGAGAGACGGCTGAGCGCGGCCCTCCTGCGGCCGTCCTGCCTGACCAGGTCGGCGAGGTACTCCCTGATGAGCCTGTTGACGGATGTGTTGCGATCGAGAGCGATCTTGCGAGCCTCGAGCAGGACGGCCTCATCGACGGAAAGTGTCAGGTTCCGCATGGGTATCTTTCCACATAATAAGTGTAGCCCTTATCCCGTGTGAGTCAAGCCAGAACATCACAT
>JAFDER010000559.1 GCA_019310245.1 Deltaproteobacteria bacterium | reverse complement strand
GAGTGAGCGGTGGGAACGTTCATCGATGTGGATCGGGAATTGGACTCAGACGAGCTCGAGGATCGTGGAGAGGGCCTCGCCACCGCCGATGCACATGGTGGACAGGCCCTTCTTGTCGGAGCGGTCCATCATGCCATGGAGCAGGGTCACGAGCAGGCGGGCTCCCGTGCAGCCGATGGGATGGCCGATGGAGCAACCGCTGCCGTTGACGTTGACCACGCCGTGGTCGAGCTCCAGCTCCTTCATGCCGGCCATGGTCACCACGGCGAAGGCCTCGTTGATCTCCCAGAGATCGATGTCCCCCGGCTTCATGCCGCAGCGCTCGAGGTTCTTCTTCATGGCGAAGACGGGGGCCGTGGTGAACCACTCGGGCGCCTGGGCGTGACCGGCCCACCCGACGATCCGGGCGAGGGGCTTGAGGTTCTTCGCCTTGACTGCATCGGCCGAGGCGATCACGAGCGCGGCTCCCCCGTCGTTGATGGACGATGCGTTGCCCGCCGTGACCGTGCCGTCCTTCTTGAACGCCGGCCTGAGCTTGCGCATCTTCTCCTCGTTGAACTTGCGCGGCTCCTCGTCCAGCTTGAGCTCGATCTCGCCCTTCTTGCGGTCCTTGATGACGACCGGCACGATCTCGGCATCGAACCTTCCGCCGTCGATGGCCGCGAGGGCGCGCTTGTAGCTCTCGACCGCGAACTCGTCCTGAGCCTCGCGGGTGAAGCCGTACTTCTCCGCGCACTTCTCGGCGAACATGCCCATGTGCTGGTCGCCGTACGGATCCCACAGGCCGTCGTGCACCATCTCGTCGACCACGATGCCCTGGCCCATCCGGTAGCCCGTCCTGCCCTTGGGCATGGCGTAGGGCGCCATGGTCATGTTCTCCATGCCGCCGGCGACCGCGATTCCCACCTCCCCGAGCGCCACGGCGCGGGCGGCGAGGATGACGGCCTGTGCGCCGGAGCCGCACACCTTGCTCACGGTGGTGCAGGGAGTCGAGTCGGGGATGCCCGCGGCCAGGCTTGCCTGCCGCGCCGGCGCCTGGCCCTGCGCTCCGGTCAGGACGCAGCCCATGAACGCCTCCTCCACGTCGCCGGGCTCGACGGAGGCCCGCTCGACGGCCGCCTTGATGGCCGTTGAGCCGAGCCTCGTGGCGGGCGTGTTGGAGTACATGCCGAGAAACGAGCCGACCGCCGTCCGTGCGGCTCCAACGATGAAGACGTCTTCCTTGAGCATGGGTCAAACCTCCGCGTGTAAAATGAGTGGATGGACTTTGTTTGAATATGCAATTCTTGTCAATCCGCCCGTTCTCCTGCGAACTCGGTCACTTGCATCCAGGCTACGATGACGGTATGAAGGTCTGGTCCGACCATTCGAGGTGAACCATGCCGAACTACGATCTGACCGAAGAGCAGCAGGAGATGCGTCGCGCGGTGCGTGAGTTCGCCGAGCAGGTGATCAAGCCCAAGGCCATCGAGCTGGACGAGAACGAGGAGTTCTCCGTGGACATCACACGGCAGATGGGCGAGCTGGGCCTGCTGGGCGTGGTGGTGAGCGATGACTACGGCGGCGCCGGGATGGACTACCTGTGCTACGTCATCGGGGTCGAGGAGATCGCGCGGGTGGACGGATCGCATGCGGCGACCATCGCCGCGGGCAACAGCCTGGGAATCTCCCCGATCTACTACTACGGCAGCGAGGATCTGAAGAGGAAGTACCTGCCGGACCTGTGCACCGGAAACTCCATGGCCTCGTTCGGCCTGACCGAGGCCGAGGCGGGGAGCGACGCCGGAGGAACGAAGACCTCGGCCAGGCTCGAGGGAGGCAAGTGGGTCATCAACGGGTCCAAGATCTTCATCACCAACTCCACGAACCCGCTGGCCAGGGTCTGCACGGTGCAGGCCGTGACGGGAAAGAGGGACGACGGGCGCAAGGAGTACTCCTGCATCCTGGTGGATAACGACACGGCGGGATTCACGGCCAAGACGATGCACGGCAAGCTCATGTGGCGCGCGAGCGACACGGGCGAGCTGTTCTTCGACGACTGCGCGGTGCCCGAGTCGAACCTGCTGGGCAAGCGCGGCGAGGGGTTCCACCAGATGCTCGAGACGCTCGACGCGGGCCGACTGGCCATCGGGGCCATGGGCCTGGGAGGCGCGCAGGGGGCCTACGAGGCTGCGCTGCAGTACGCCTCAGAGCGCAAGCAGTTCGGAAAGACGCTCAACTCGTTCCAGGCCACGCAGTTCAAGCTTGCCGACATGGCGATGGAGATCGAGGCCGCCCGCGGGCTCCTCTACAAGGCCACCTGGCTGAGGATGCAGGACCGCCCCTACGGAAAGGAGGCGGCCATGGCGAAGCTCTACTGCTCCGAGGTCTTCAAGCGAGTGGCCACGGAGGCGGTGCAGATCCACGGCGGCTACGGCCTGATGAAGGAGTACCACGTGGAGCAGCTATCGGACCATCTTCCCGGCGACCGGATGGTCGTCTTCTCCTGCATCCAGCCCAGCGGCGAGATCCACGTGGGCAACTACCTGGGGGCGATCCGCAACTGGGTGTCCATGCTCGACGAGCACTTCTGCATCTTCTGCATCGTCGACTACCACGCCGTGACGATCGAGTACGACGCCGCGAGGATGCAGGAGATGATCTTCGATGCGGCGGTCGCGAACATGGCGGCCGGCCTCGATCCCGCGCGCTGCAAGCTCTTCGTGCAATCCCGCGTGCCCGAGCACACGGAGCTGGCATGGGTCCTGAGCTCGGTCTGCCCCATGGGCGATCTGAGCCGCATGACGCAGTTCAAGGAGAAGTCCAAGCACCACGACCAGAACATCAACGCCGGCCTGTTCACCTACCCCGTCCTTCAGGCGGCGGACATCCTCCTCTACAAAGCCATGGGCGTGCCCGTGGGAGAGGACCAGGTCCAGCACATCGAGCTGTGCAGGGAGATCGCTCGCAAGTTCAACGCGCGCCACGGACAGGTCTTCCCCGAATCGAAGGCGATGCTCACGGCCTCGAAGCGCGTGATGGGCCTGGACGGAAAGAGCAAGATGTCCAAGAGCCTGGGCAACCACCTGGGCCTGCTCGAGGAGGACGCCGTGATCCGCGAGAAGCTCAGGCCCGCGTTCACGGATCCGGCGAGGCTCCGGCGCAACGACCCCGGGAACCCGGACATCTGCAACGTGTTCACGATGCACCAGGGCTTCAGCCCGTCCTCCGTCATCGAGGAGGTGGACCGGGAGTGCCGCTCGGCAGGCATCGGGTGCTTCGACTGCAAGATGAAGCTGGCCGACTCGATGAACGACCAGCTCGGGCCCGTGCGCGAGAGGGCCCGCGCCTTCCGGGCGGACCCGGACACCGTGCGGGACGCGCTCGCGGACTCCGCACGCTTCTGCAAATCGGTCGCCGAGGACACGATGGCCGAGGTGCGAGAGGTCATGGGGATCGCATGAGAATAGCCACGACAGCACTCGTGATCGGCGCCCTGATCGCCACGGCGGCCTGCGGCAGGAAGACTCCCTGCGAGAAGGCCGAGGAGGTCGTCGAGTCCTTCTACCAGTCCATGAGGTTCGGCGACGCGGAGCTGGCCTTCCAGCTCATCTCCAGTGCGGACAAGCGCATCCTCACCGAGCGGGCCAAGAGCGCGAGCGCACGCACGGGAAAGGACCTGGAGCCCCACGAGATGCTGGTTCCACGGCTCGTCTCGTTCAAGGGTGACCTCTCGGGGGCGGCGTTCAAGCCCATCAACGTCGAGGCGGGCGACGTGAGGCTCGTGGAGGTCACCTTCCGCGAGGGCCACACCGTGCGCGCGACGGTCGTGAGGGAGGCGGGCTGCTACCGGATCCCGCTCGACCTG
>JAFDER010000128.1 GCA_019310245.1 Deltaproteobacteria bacterium | reverse complement strand
AAGCCGAAGCCCGGCATGAGGACGAGGAAGGTGATCCTCTGGCACACGCCGTAGGCCGCCACGGCCTCCGTTCCGAACGCCACCACGAGGAAGGTGATCATGAGTCCCGAGACGTGCCGCGCCATGAGAGAGAGGCTCGAGGGCACGCCGATGGCGACGATCTTCCAGACGATCCTGCCCGAGAGATCGTCCAGCGAGAAGGAGAGCTTCGGCATGTGCCGCCTCGTCAGGACCACGATGGCGATGACCAGGCCCACGGCACGAGCAGCCACGCTGGCGACAGCCGCGCCGTCCACCCCCATGGCGGGAACGGGGCCGGCCCCGAAGATGAGCAGGGGATCGAGGCCGAAGTTCACGAGGGTCGAGACGACGAGGATGATGAATGGGGTGATCGCATCCCCGAGGGCGCGCAGCACCGCGTTGACGAGAAAGAGGCAGATCATGAGCGAGATCCCGCCCAGCAGGATCCGCAGGTACCCGAGCGCCTGCTCGTGGACCCGGGGCTCGACGTGGAAGATGCCGATGATCTCGTCCGCGAGGGGGGTGCCGATGGCGGTCAGGACGAGCGAGAGAACCGCCGCGAACACCAGGACGTTGAAGATCGTCCTGTTGAGCTCGGAGACGTCCCCGGCGCCATGCGCGCGGGAGATGAGGGCGTTGGATCCCACGGTGAGCCCGATGACGAAGGGGAAGACGACGGCCATGACCACCCCGGAGACGCTCACGGCCGCAAGCGAGTCCGTGCCGAGGCGGCCCACGAACCACATGTCCACGAGCACGAAGCCGCTCTGCAGGATGTTGGCCAGCATCGTGGGGAAGCTGAGCGCGAGGACGGGCCGCACGAGCCCGCCGTAACGTGACCCGCCGCTCATGCACGTTCCCCGTCGCGCGGCGCGGAGACGAGGAACTCCCACTCGAACCCGAGGCTCGCCTCCGAGGCGTCGAGGTGATCGAACAGGGCGTGCGCCAGCGCGAGCCTCTCATGGAGGGGGAGGCCGGGAAACAGTGAGCTGCTCTGCGCGGGAATGCCGTAGAAGCTCCTGGCCTGTCCCGGAGCGGCCACCACGACCTCGCGCGTGCTCTCGGCCGGTCCCGCTGGCGACGCGAACGCGCGTCGCAGCGCGTCCGGATCGGTGATCGCGCCGCTGCGCACGCCGAAGCGGTCATCGCGCTTCAGCCTCTCGAGGACGTCCTCGCCCGTGGCCGCATCCACGAGTCCGCACAGCACCGTGGCTCCCAGGCGGCCGCCCGGGGCGAGGAGATCCCGCGCATGCGCCAAGCTGGCCGCGGCGTCCGGAAGCAGGAAGGCGCTCGCGTTATAGAGCACGAGGTCGAAGCGGCCTCCCGCGAGGCACGGGGGTGCCTCCGCGTCGCCCAGGACCCAGCAGACCGGAGCGGATCCGGCGGGCAGGGGCCGCGCGACGGCCGCGCGCAGCATGGCGGCCGAGATGTCGAGGCCCACCACGAGCCCGTCCGGCCCGGCAAGCTGCGCCAGGACGCGCGTGGAATCTCCCGTGCCGCATCCCATGTCGAGCACCCTCGAGCCGGGTCCGACTCCCGCGAGGCAGGCCAGCGCGCGGGCGAGGCGGGCGAACAGCCCGAAGCGCTCCTCGAACGCCGCATAGCCCGTCGGCGAGAGGTCGAAGTTCTCCCTCACGACCGATTTGATCCGCCTCTGCCTCGCGGGATCCATGGACGAAGGAGTATACAGCCATTTGCGGGAAGGTCGTACCGCGGCTTGATGGCGCAGGCGGCGCGGGATATCCTCGCCTCCGTGATGCACAGCATGAAGCCGTTCCTCTCGCCCGTCCTCCTTCTCTCGTGCCTGCTGCTCTCCGGACCCTCACTCGGAGCGAGCGTGAAGGACGGCGGCTTCACGTGCAGCGCGAGCACGACTGGCGACTCGACGAGCGTGAGGATCGAGCATGGCGCCTCCGGCCTCGAGCGCCAGGTCCCGCCCGGCACGTGGAACGCGGGTGCCCTCGAGTGCAGGGCATGGCAGGGCAAGGCGGTGCGGCTGGTCCTGCCGTCATCGGGCGGAGAGGCCTTCGAGATCTTCGCAGGGCTGGACGGGGGTGGCGTGCTCACGGCGGCATGGGAGGGCAGGACTGGACTGTCCGGAGACTTCGGGGAGAGGTGGGGCTGGTTCCTGGACTGGGAGCCGAAGGTGCCCGGATCGAAGACGCTCGTCCCGATCCTCTACGCGCTGCACGAGCAGGTCAGGCTCTGCGGCTACGGCATGGTTCCCCTCTATGTCAGACTCTACGATCCCGCTTCGCTCGCCTTCCGTCCCGTGTCGTTCGACCGCACGCGCAGGGCCGGACTGAGCTGGGGCGGAGGCACTGCGCCCTCGGAGGCGAAGACGACGTCCAAGCCGATCACGATAGTCTCCACGCTGGTGCCCAAGAAGAAGCCTCTCGCCGTGCCGGTGCTCGACGATTTCCTCAACTTCAAATCCTCATCGTCCACGGCCGGCGATCAGGGGGATCTCGCCCTGAAGAGCGCGCCCCTCTCCCTCGGGGACGGCAACGCGCAGTCCGGGTGGGTCGAGGGATCGGGAGGCCACGGCTCGGGCGAGTTCGTGACGGCGGATCTGACCGAGGAGTCGCTGCCGATCACGTCGCTGGTGCTCCATGCCACGCGCGGGCCGGGCGACCCGGAACCGGGCAAGTGGAACAGGATCAAGAAGGTGGAGCTGACGACGAGTTCGGGAGCGCGGTACATCATCAAGGTTCCCTCCGACCCACTGAAGAACCCCGACAGGCCCGTGCTGATCGAGTTTCCGAAACCCGTGCAGACGGCCTGCCTGTCGATCATCATCCGCGACGTCTACGCGGCCAAGAAGACCGGAGGCGAGTTCACTTACATCGGAGAGGTCTCGGCATACACGTCGCTCGACACGGGCCGCGGCATCGAAAAGCTCCTCGACTGGTTCGAGGACCCGAAGAAGGCCGCGCGCGCCTCTGACCTGCTCGGCGATCTCAACCCGGCCGCGCTCCCGGAGGTGGTGGACGCATGGGACGACATGGGGCCGGCTCCGAGGCTCGGCGTGGTCGACGCGATCCACGCGGACTGGTCGAGCGGCCTCGTCCCGCTCGTCACCAAGGCTGCGGCCGGCGCGTACGAGGACCAGGATGCGGACCTGTTCGTGCTTCTCGTCGACCGTCTCGTGCCGCTGACGGCCGACGAGACGATCCTCGAGGCCGCGAACGGCTGGATGGAGGACTCCTCCCGGCGCGACCTTGGCGATCTCGCCGTGGGGGTCCTCGGCCGCGCGGGGCACCCAGGGCCGCTCGCCGCGCTGATCGACGCCCTGTTCACGACCGCGTCCATGGACTGGCAACCCTGGCCCGAGGTGGAGATCGAGGAGTGGATCCGCGAGGGGCTGCGCAGCGGAGGTCCAGAGGTCCTCGAGACGACCGATCAGGCGTTCGACCGGGCTTCCGCGAGCCTCGACGACGCGCACGTCCTCGACGCCTCCCTCACCCTCCTGTACCTGCTCGACTACGACGGGGGAGGCGAGGCCGTGCGGCTGTCCGCGGCCCGCTGGGCGCGGGCGCTCTGGCAGGACGTACCAACGCTGTACTGCCGCCACCACCTCCTGCCCGTGGCGCGCAAGCTCATCGCCCTGGGCGACGGCGCCGGGATCGAGATCGCGGCCCTGGCACTGGACGATCCCGACGTGGAGCCCGGTCTGCGCATGGAGGCGCTCGAGACGATCGCCATGGCCGGAGGGGATCTCACCTCCCTCGCCGCCGAGGCGGGCCTCGCGGCGCTCGACGATCCCTGTCCAGGCGTCAGGGCGGCCGCGGTCACCACGCTCAGGAGGGTCGGCGCCGCGGGCGAGGACGTCGAGGCGAGGGTCGTCGAGATCGGCGTCAAGGACGCGTGGCCCGAGGTCCGCATCGAGGCGATCAGGGCGGCCGCATCCTTCGATGAGGTGCCGATCGAGGCTGTCTGGAACTTCCTGCGCGACAAGGACTCGAGCGCGCGCAAGCAGGCCATCAGGCTCGTTGTGAAAATGGGCATTTCCACCGAGGAGGTGGGCATCCTGCTCGCGAACACCTCGCTGAGCAAGGCGATGAGGCCGGACGTGCGCGCCGAGGCGGCGCACGCCATCGGAGCGCTCTGCATCACGCAGATGGCTGATCCGATGGGCAACATCGTGTTCTACGGAACCACTCCCGACGCCACGGAAGGAGAGATCCAGGCCGCGGCGGCGGCGGCAGAGACGATCGGCAGGCTCGGCGACGCCGGGCCGATCACGTTCCTGCTCGATGCCACGAGGCCCGGCCTGAGGCTGGAGATCCGGGTCGCCGCGATGAAGGCGCTGGGCCTCCTCGGCGGCAAGAAGGCCCGGAAGGTCCTCGAGCACCTCTCGACCAGCCCGGACACGGCGGTCAGGGCGGCCGCGATCGAGGCCATGGCAACGCTCGCCCAGGGCGTGCAGCCTGCCTGCCACTCGAAGGAGTGATGGACCGCAAGACGGCCATCGTGCTCGTCCTCGGCCTCGTGCTCATGATCGGGGCCGGCATCGGACTGCTCATCCTCATGCGCACGCTGGATCTGGGCGGCAGCGGTTCGGAGCCTCAGAGCGGCCTCGCCGACGCCTACCTCGAGGAAGTCGAGGAGCGGTGCGCCCGCAGGTACGCCCGTCCCGTCCCGGGCGGCGGGAGCGGCAGGGAAGGGGCCTCCGCCGGGAGCTACCTGGAGGCGCTCGACAACCTCCCCGACATCGGAGAGTCGAGGTGGACGCAGATCATGGACGACGTCATGGTCGGGTCGTGGAACGGCGACTCGCCCGAGCTCCCGTCCGAGATCGGGGCGTTCGGTCCGGCCATCTCGAGCGTGGTCGAGGGAGCCGGCCGCACGGGAGGCCGCTCGCCCTACGCCTTCTGCGCCATCGACACGGATGCGGACATCCTGCGCGACCACCAGCGGCTCGCGCGGGCCATGGCGCTCTCGGCAAAGGTCAGGGTCCACGCGGACGACGAGGCGAGTGCCGCCGTGATACTCGCCGCGCTCGTGCAGATGGAGCTCGACGTGGGTCGGGGAGGAGGGATCGTGGGTCACGTGGTGGCCACAACGATGGTGGAGTCAACATCGATCTACGCCCTGGCACCCTACGCGGGCGTGGCCGTCGATCCGGAGGCGATCCGCGCGCTCGTCAGAGACCTGGCCGTGCTCGAGGAATCGTGGCCGGACCTGGGCGACAACGTCAGGATCGACGGGCTGGTCGAGGAGACGATGTATGCGGCCTGCTTCATGCCGCCGGGCTGGGAATCGCCCGTCGGACCGCCCGTCATGTCGCGGAGCGATCAGGAGTCCATCTGCGGCATGGGCCCCGGCATGACTGGGCCGCTGTGGAAATCGATTCGAGAACGATCCCTGGATCTCGTCGAAGCGCTCGACGTCGAGGATCCGAGCGAGCGTTACGCGCGCGTAACGGACCTCGAGGCGCTCTCCGTCGAGACTCCCATGTGGAAGAAGATCTTCAGCCCCGAGAAGCTCCTCACCGAAATCGGGGCCCCGAGCATCGCGCCGCGCGTCCTCGCGGACGTGGAGCACCGCAACATTCTCATGCTCGCGCGCGCGCTGCTGGCGCTGCGCCTCGTCATGCTCGCGGCTGGCTCATTGCCCGGCCGCATGGACGAGACGGCCTGGTCCGGCCTGGAGGACGGAGGACGTCCCTTCAGGGATCCGTTCACGAACGAGCGGCCGATCTACCTGCTCAGGGACGGGGACACGGTGATCCTCAGGAGCCCCTCGCTTCCCGACGGGATTGCCGCGGCATTGACCGTCCGCTTCGGGCCGCCGCCCGGACCGGCCCACTGACCCAGCCAGGGAACTTCGCACCGGCAAAGATGTCCACCACATCGGGAGGTGAGCATCATGAACAGCGAAGGCAGCATGCTCCTGAGACACGCGGAACTGGCGGCGATCCCCGACGACCGGACCGACTCGTTCGACGCGGCGGCCGAGTCCCCGGACACGGCGCTGGAGGTGATCCCCATCTGGGCCGGCACCGTCATGCAGGTGGCCCACATCGTGCCCGGCCGGAAGCCGGCGCCCTATCTCATCGGCGAGGATCCCACCTCGCGCTTCCACCTGAGCTCCGAGCTTCTCGGAGGCGCCGAGCGGTGGACGCTCGTGATGGAGGATGGCACCGTGCGCGTCCCGCCCGCGGCGGACGAGGCGGTGGTGGTGCGCAGGAGCGGGGCGCGGATCGAGGGCGGCGACGTCGATCCGATGACCACGCTCGAGCTGGGAGACAGGATGCGGATCCGGACGGGATCCGTGACCTTCGTGATCAGGGCCGTGCACGCGCCGGCCAGGCTCAGGCTCCCGATCGCCCTGGACTGGAGATCCCTCTCCTGCACGGCGGCGAGCATGGCGCTCAACCTCGTCATCATCTCCGCGGCGTTCCTCTTTCCCCCCGACACGCGCGTGCTCGGCTACGACGAGGACTTCGAGCAGTCGCGGTGGGGCAAGCTGCTCTCCAAGGCCACGGTCATCGAGGTCAAGGAGATGCCCGAGTGGATGCGAGCGCCCAGGAAGGAGCAGCAGGCAGAGGGCGGCGACGGACAGAGGCACAAGGGCGAGGAAGGCAAGATGGGCAGCCCCAAGTCCGCCAAGACGGACCGCATGTACTCGATCAAGGGCGACGCAGATCCGTCCGAGCGGAGGCTGGGACGCCTCCAGCGCGATGAGGTCAAGAAGACGGGCATCCTCTCGGTCCTGGCCTCGACGCTGAACATGCCCACGTCGAAGTACGGCTCCGACACGCCGGCGGGATCGGATCTCGAGAACTATCTCGGCGCCCTCATGGGAGCCTCGTACGGACCCAACTTCGGCTTCGACGGCCTCGGCATGACGGGAACGGGGGACGGCGGCGACGGGGACGGCGAGGGGACGATCGGCCTCGGCCCCGGCGTGTGGACGAAGATCGGCCACGGCGCCTACGGCGGACCGGACGGCGTGGGCTACTGCCCGCCGGGCAAGGTGTGCGGCGGTGGCCTCAAGACCAAGCCGGGCGGGAAGGTGCCGCCCAAGGTCAAGATCAAGGGCGAGGGCCACGTGATCGGATGCATCGGCAAGGACGCCATCCGCCGCGTGATCCGCCAGCACATCAACGAGGTGCGCTTCTGCTACGAGAAGGGCCTCATGGACCAGCCGGACCTCGAGGGGCGGGTCAACGTGGGCTTCGTGATCAGGGGCGACGGCGCCGTCGGCTCCGCCAAGATCAAGAGCTCCACCCTCGGCAACCAGGCCGTTGAGTCGTGCATCGCCAGCGCCGTCGAGCGCTGGACGTTCCCGGCGCCCGAGGGGTGCGGCGTGGTCATCGTCACTTATCCCTTCAGCCTCGTCCCCGCGTCGGGTTAGCGAGCACCGAAACGTCGACGAAACCCAGGGAAGTGGAGCCGTGCTCAGTCGCCGGCCTCGGCGAGAACCCTCTTGATGAAGTTCGGCAGGGCGAACGCTCCGGCATGGACGTCGGGGTTGTAGTACCGCAGAGCGCGGGAGATCTTCGAGGCGTCGGCCGCGCGGAAATCTCCCTGCGGATCGGGACCGATGCTCGCGACGGTGTACGTCCAGAGCGCCCCGGGGTAGACGGGCACGTAGCCGAGATACAGCCTGACGTCGTCGAACGCGCGCCGCAGGCGGCGCCAGGCCATCTGGACCCAGCCCGGGTCGTAGAACGGATTCTCGGTCTCTGCGCTCAGCAAGCCGCCCTCGCGGAGCGCCCGCCGACAGTCCTCGTAGAACTGCGTCGTGAAGAGCAGCCCGCCGGCCCCGTACGTGGGATCGGTCGAGTCGATGATGACGATGTCGTAGGAGTCCGCGTGCTCCTTGATGTGGGCGTGTCCCTCGCCAACCACGATCCTCACCCTGGGATCGTCGAAGCCCGAGGCGGTGTACGGCATGAATCGGCGGGCGGCGTCGATCACCATCTCGTCGATCTCGACGATGACGGCCTCCTCGACGCCGGGATGCCGGAGCACCTCGCGAATGGAGCCCCCGTCCCCGCCGCCGATGACGAGCACGCGGCGAGGAGCGGCGTGCGCGAACATCGGCACGTGGACGAGCATCTCGTGGTACATGTACTCGTCGGCCTCCGTGGTCATCACGAGACCGTCGAGCGTGAACACCCGACCGTGGTCCTCGGTATCGAAGATCACGATGGCCTGGTACTCGCTCCTGGCCGAATGGACGATGCGGGTCGCCTTCAGCTCGAGGGTGCAACCCTTGGCCGTTCGCGGCTCACGGAACCAGAATGGATGCTCGTCTTTGGGGATCTCAGGCTCGCTCATCGAGCCTGCTCTCGGTTCGCAAGAAGGTGGACATGTCCCGGACGGGCAATCCGTTCCGGAACACGCCGCGCGTGATCTCCCTCGCCTCGAAGC
>JAFDER010000558.1 GCA_019310245.1 Deltaproteobacteria bacterium | reverse complement strand
CGCTTCACGGCCATGGGCAACTCCGACACCCACGACCTGCTCTGGACCGAGACGGGCTTCCCCCGCTCGTGCCTCGACGTGGGCCACGACGACCCGGAGGCGCTGACCCTCGTCGAGATCCGCGATACGGTCAAGGCCATGAAGGTGTTCGTCTACGGAGGCATCCTGATCACCGGCTACGCGTCCACGGGCGAGGGGCCCGGCGACGTGCTCGACGCACCCTCGGGCACGGCCGACATCGACGTCATGGTCCAGGCGCCCGAGTGGATGTCCGCCGACCGCCTCCGCGTCTTCGTCTCCGGAGTCGAGACCGACACCATCACCCTCGACTCTTCCACGGCCGATCCCGGAAACCCCGCGATCCGCTTCCAGGACACCATCACCGTGGTGACCGACGGCGGCGACGGCTGGGTCGTGTTCGAGGCCGAGGGAGACACGCCAATGGATCCCGTGGTCATGGGCGTCAACCCGTTCGGCGTCACCAACCCCATCTACCTCGACGCGGACGGGGACGGGGCGTTCACCCCGCCGAGATCCCTGCCGGTAGTAGATTAGTTTTCCCAGTCATGTCGGAAGGTTAGAGTCCACCCTCTCATGTTGTCCATTCAACGAAGAAGGGTCTCGAGCACCTCGGAGAGAACGTCCATCCTCACGGGCTTGACCACCACGCCGCGGAAGCCGTGCTTGCGATGGTCCGCCATGACGGGGTCGTTGGAGTAGCCGCTCGAGACGATGACGCGCGCCTCGGAGTCGAGCTCGAGAAGCTTCGAGACGGCCTCGAGGCCGCCCATGGCGCCTGGGACGGTCAGGTCCATGATCACCGCATCGAAGCGGTTGCCGCTCTCGAGAGCGCCGGCATAGGCGGCCAGCGCATCCTCCCCGTCCCGGGCAAAGGCATGCACGTAGCCCAGCTTCTCGAGCATGCGTCCCGTGACCTTTCTCACGGCCTCCTCGTCGTCCATGACCAGGATCCTGCCGCTGCCCGTGCAGACCTGGCCCGGCTCCAGGCTCGGCCTCTCCGGCGCCTCCCGGGAGGCTCTCAGGTAGATGTGGAAGGTCGCCCCCTCACCCTCGTCGGACTCCACCGTCAGCACGCCGCCGTGCCGCTTGACGATGGAGTAGGCCGAGGAGAGGCCCAGGCCGCTGCCCTTCTGCTTGGTCGTGAAGTAGGGGTCGAAGACGAGCGGCAGGTTCTCCCTGCTGATCCCGGTTCCATGGTCCTCGATCGCGACCTCGATGTACCCGCCCGGAGGCATGCCGAGCGCATTGGGCTCCGCGAAGAGCTTGTTCCTGATCGCGATCCGGAGCACGCCTCCGCGCGGCATGGCCTGGTCGGCGTTGATGACCAGGTTGCCCACGGCCTGGCCGATCTGCCCCCGGTCGACCTGCACGCTCCACAGGTCCTCGTCCACGTCGAACTCGACCTTGACGTTCGAGCCCCTGAGCGCGAACCCGGCCGATTCCCTGACGAGGTTCTCGATGGATGCACGCTTCGTGATCGGCTCGCCGCCGCTGGAGAAGGTCAGGAGCTGCCGCGTCAGGCCCGAGGCCCGGTGGCAGGCCGCCTCGCTCTCCTCGAGGAGCTCCAGCGCCTCGGACTGGCCCTTGAGGCTCATCTTCGCCAGCGAGACGTTTCCCAGGATGGCGGAGAGGAGGTTGTTGAAATCGTGCGCGATGCCGCCGGCCAGCACGCCCATGGACTCCACCTTCTGCGCCCTGAGCAGCTCCTGATCCGTCCTCCTCTGCTCCGTGACCTCGCGCACGAGGATCGCGAACCGGCTCGCCCTGCCCTCTGCGTCGAGGATCGGGTAGACCGAGTTCTCGAACGTCCGGCCCCGGATCTCGTCCTCGAACCTGACCACCTTGCCGGTCCGGACCGCCTCCTCGTGTCTCTGCCTGCGCGACGCGGCGAGCTCCTCGGGCAGGAGGTCGAAGATGCACGCGCCCACCATCTCGTCCACGCTCTTCTTGAAGATCGAGGCGAGCGCCTCGTTGAGGACGATGATCCTGCCCTCGGCGTCGGTCATGAAGGCCACGTCCGCGAACCCGTCGACGAACGCCCGCATCGTCTTCTCGCTCCGCCTCAGTCCCTCCACCACCTCGAGCCTGTACAGGGCCGAGGACGCCATGCGAAGCAGCACGCGGACCACGTCCGGACTGGCCAGATCGCCCTTCCCCCTCACGGCCAGGGTCACGTTGCCGCGCATCCGGCCGCCCCAGTTCAGGGCACCGGAGAACATCCGGCCGAAGCCGAGCATCTTCTCGGCGGCCGCTGCCGCGACCCTGGGGAACTTCCCGCTCGAGATCTCGTACAGTCCTCCCTCGAGCTCGACGAGCACCTCGCCCTCGGTGTACCCCGGCTCGTCGAAGAAGATCAGGTCGAAGCTCATCCCCATGGGATCCTGCCCGAGGATCTCCATGAGCCTGCGCATCCTGTCACCGATCCCACGGAGCGAGCGGATCGTGATCTTCTTGTCGACGACGTCCGAGAGCACGATGATGACGCCCGGCTCGAGCTCCATGAGGGCCCTGGCCAGGCAGTCGAAGATCGCGTCCTTCGAGTCCAGGCCGG
>JAFDER010000127.1 GCA_019310245.1 Deltaproteobacteria bacterium | reverse complement strand
AGTAGCCCACTTCGCCCACCCTAGATCTCCTCAAGGCCCATGTCCGGCACGGGCAGCACGGACATGTCGAGGTTCGTGTCGTTATCAAGGTACCAGACACCCTCCATGAGTCTCGCAACGTCGTACTCCTCATCCTGCACGTTGGCGCCGACCGGATGGTGGGAGATCTCACCGCCATGCAGGTCGATGATGCCAGCGAGAGAATGAATTCCACCGCTGCCATCACCGCCATGTGCGATCTGCACACCGCAAAGAGCATTTCTCGAGATCAGGAACCTGCTGGCCTCCACATAGCCCCCACCGTACGCCCCGACACCGACTCCCGCCCCGAATCCAGCACAGGTGTCCACTGCACAAGCCCTCTCGAGCGTGTCCACAACGGTCACCTCCGTCAGGATCACGACACTGTCCTCCCAGTGTGAAGCAACCCCGACGGATCTGTTCCTCTCGAACAGGCCCCTGGTGACCTCTACCATGCCACCAGCGCCGGACACGAGTCCCTTGCCATTCAAGCCGCTGAGAGGCGAGTGCTGCGTGTCACGCACGATTGCGTCGGTCATCACGAGCAGAGAACCGGGATAAAGGGAGGATACACCGATCTCCGTGTTTCTCTCGAACAGACCACGGATGACCTCCGCGTATGCTCCCTCCGAAACCGTCAATCCGTGGCCCATGCTCCCACTGCCGACCTGACTCAGCGTCCCGCTCGAGGTGACGTCCGTCAGCGTGAGCTCGGTTCCCTCTCCTACCGCATACACGCCGATCATGTTGTTGCGTGAAAACAATGCCCTCGTGACGATACAGCGGGCATCGCCGTAAACCGCGAGCCCCATTCCACAGCTGTCCTCGCCTGCCGAGTGCTGGGTATCGCGCACGACCACATCAGTCATCTCGAGCATCGTGCCCGCCACGTAGGCGAATACGCCATACAGCCGGTTCCTCTCGAACAGGCCCCTCGTCACCCGGGCCTGGGCGCCTCGCTGCACGCCCATTCCCCTCCCGTCCTGGCCATCGGCATCATGACCCAGCGTGTCGCGCACGACCACATCCGTCAGATCGAGGCTCGAACCGATTCCTTCGGCCTGGATGCCCGCTCCACGGCTCTCCTCGACGACACCTCGTGCCAGTTCTACACGAGCTCCATCCTGGACCTGCAGGCCGATCCCGAAATCCCCGCCTTCCTCGACGCATCGCGTGTCACTTATGGCCACATCATGCATCACGATGCTCGTACCGGAATGGAAGGCGGCGACGTTCATGTCGCGGTTCCTCTCGAACACCGCGCGGTCCACCTCGACGGAAGCTTGCAGTGACACGTTCAGGCCGCGTCCGAACAAACCATCACCGTCAGAACCAACATCACGCACCGCAAGGTTGTGCAGGGTGGCACTGCCCTGCATCACCCGCACGCCGAACTTCACCGTGTCGTGGACGAGGACATCCTCTATCAGGGTGCTCCTCGACTCGCCCTGGACCCAGATCCCGGGACGCGGCCCCGTGACCGACAGGTTGCGCACCTGCGTATCCGGCCCCACCACGATAATCGTCCCGGTCATCTCCGCTGCCACCGAATGCGCAATGACGGTCTCCGCCACACACGCTCCCCAGAGGGTGACAGCCGGTCCCAGAAGGACCAGCTCGTCGAACGTGTCCTTGCTCAGCGCCACCACGGTCAGGGGATCCGCCACGGCCATCGCATCCGCGATCGTCCCGAACGGCGCACCGAGCGTCCCATCCCCCCCGCTCGGCTCCCCCGCCCTGACGTAGAGGATCTCACGGTCCGTCGGCAGATCCTCGGCCCAGTCCCCTGTCGGGCACGCGGTGCCGATCCGCACACACCCCGGCTCGCCGGGAAAGTGCGCCTCGTCGGGCCCGCACTCCTCGGGTCCGCCCTCAGGCCAAGGATCGCAGGTCACGATCCCGGTGTCCGGGTCCTCCACCTCGCGCCAGCCTTCGGGGCACGGCGTGAAGACGGGCGGAGCGGGCGGCTCGGGAGGCGTCGGAGCCTCGATTTCGATGCCGTCATACGCGTCCACGGCATCCGTCCCCGCGTCCGCATCGGAACTGGAGCCAGGCCCGCCCGAGCAGGAGGCAAGGACAAGGACGAGCAGGACAACACATGGCCCAGGTGTCTTCATGGCCACAATCCAACGTCCGGCACGGGCAGCTCGCTCATGTCCAGGTTGATGTCGTTTTCGATGTACTCGACCCCGTCCATGAGCCTCTCGACGTCGAACCCTTCCGTCTGCACGTTGACGCCCACGGGGTTGTAGGAGATCTCCCCGTCATGGAGGTCGATGGTACCTCCTCGAGCGTAGTAGACCCCGAAATCATCCACGCCACGGGCAATCTGCACGCCGCACAGGACGTTCCCCGTGATCACGAAGTTGCTGACATCAACGTGCGCCCCCGCGAACACTCCAAGCCCGGTTCCTGCACCATACCCCGCGCAGGTATCGACCACGCATGCCCTCTCGAGCGTGCTTGAAATCGTCACCTCGGACAGGATGACGTGCGTCCCCTCCATACTGGCCATGATCCCATAGGACCTGTTCCTCTCCAGCGACGCGCGAGTCATCTCGACCCGTGCTCCCTCGGTGGCCGCCAGCCCTATCCCGCGCAAGCCGCTGACTTCCTCGCTCAGGGTATCGAGAACGGCCACATCCGAGATGACGAGCACCGTTCCCGCACCCTCGGAGAGCACTCCACACAGTCGATTGTCCTGGAGCAACACCCTCGTCGCGGTGCAGCTGGCACCACCATGTGACGAGAGGCCCACTCCGGCCGATGCGTCGCTCGTGGCACCCTGGGTGTCGAGCACCGTCACGTCGGTCAGCTCCAGCGACGAGCCTGCACCAGCAACCGAAGCTCCGACATATCGGTTTGACACGAACATGCTCCGGGTCACCCGGGCCTGCGCTCCTGCTTGTACTCCCAGTCCCCGCCCGTTCGCTCCATCGGCATCACGGCCCATCGTCTCGCCCACCACGACATCAACCATTTCGAGTAACGTGCCAGGCAGATCTGCAATCACGCCTACCTCGCGATTTCCCGTCATTGCACCGCGAGTGACCGAGACATGTGCTCCCCGGCTGGCAACTCCATACCCGGCCATGCCGTCAGCCTCCTGGCTCAGAGTGTCACGCACCACGATGTCGACCATCGCGATGCTCGTCCCCGATTCTGTAGCGAACACTCCAGCCAGGCGGTTGTTCTCGAACACGCCCCTGGCCACCTCGACGCTGGCGCCACCCTGGACGAGCAGCCCCACACCCCTTTCCCGGCCGAGCGCATCACTTCGTGTATGCCGCACCCCGACGTCATGCAGAACGACCGTCGTATCCACGCCCGATACGGAGATCCCGGCCTCTCTGTTCCTCTCGAACATGCCTCGGGTCACTTCAACTCTTGCTCCGCCCACAGCATTCAACCCGCGTCCAAACACCCCCCCCGCTCTGGCTGCGGTGTCGCGTACCACGATGGAGCGGCCCGTGGCCTGACCGCCCATATCGACCATCACTCCGAATGAAGTCGCCTCCGAGATGACGACGTCCTCGATGACAGCAACCCTGCCTGTACCCCCAACCCAGACACCTGAGCGTTGACCGCCCACCGTGAGGTTGCGCACCTCCGTATCGGAACCAGCCACGGTGATCGTCCCTCCCGTTTCAGAGGGCACGGAACACGTGAGAATCGTCTCCGCGACGCACGCGCCCCAGAGCGTGATGGCACCTCTCAATATCACGGCCTCGTCGAACGTTCCCTTGCTCAGCGCCACGACCGTCAGCGGATCGGCCACGGCCATCGCATCGGCAATCGTCCCGAAGGGTGAACCGATGGTTCCATCCCCGCCGCTCGGCTCGCCCGCACGCACGTACAGGATCTCCCTGTCCGTCGGAAGATCCTCGGCCCAGTCGCCAGTCGGACATGCAGTGCCTATCCGCGTGCAGCCGGGCTCGCCCGGGAAGTGCGCCTCGTCGGCCCCGCACTCCTCCGGCCCGCCCTCAGGCCACGGGTCGCAGGTCACGATCCCCGTGTCCACGTCCTCGACCTCGCGCCAGCCATCGGGGCACGGTGTGAACACGGGCGGAGCGGGAGGCTCGGGCGGCGTCGGTGCCTCCATCTCGACGCCGTCATCTGCATCCGGAGCATCCGTCGCAGCGTCGGTGTTGCCACCGGGCCCGTCCGAGCAGGAGGACAGAGCAACCACGAGAAGCATCGATACCAGCACATGCTTGATCACGACCTACATCTCCTCCAGGCCCAGGTCCGGCACGGGCAGCACGGTCATGTCGAGGTTGATGTCGTTGCCGATGAAGGTGACGCCGTCCATGAGTCTCTCGACATCGAACTCAGCGTCCTGCACGTTGGCGCCGACCGGGCTGTGGGAGATCTCGCCGTCATGGAGGTCAACGGTGCCCGTGAGTGGATGAGTGCTGCCGGTGCCGGTCCCGTCGCCGCCGTGTGCGATCTGCACGCCGCACAGGACGTTCCTCGTGATCAGGAAGCGGCTGACATCCAGGTGGGCTCCACCGAATGCGCCGATGCCGGTTCCCGCCCCGAATCCCGCGCAGGTGTCCACCGCGCACGCCCTCTCGAGCGTATCCGCAACCGTCACATCGGTCAGGACGATGACCGTATCCTCCCAGTGCGCAGAGATCCCGACGGTCCTGTTCCTCTCGAACAGGCCCCTCGTCACCTCGATGCGAGAGCCCGCGCCGCCCTGCAGCCCTGTCCCGTGCATGCCGCCACCCGGCGCGTGCTGCGTGTCGCGCACGGCCACATCCGTCATCACGAGCAGGGTGCCGGGATCCAGGGCGGACACACCGATCTCCGTGTTCATCTCGAACACACCCCGGAGGACCTCCGCCTGTGCCCCCTCCGAGATCTGCAGCCCGCGGCCCATTTTCCCGGTGCTCTCACAACTCATCGTACCGCTCACGATGACATCCACCATCGTGAGCACCGATCCTGCCAACGTTGCATATACCCCGGCGATGCGATTCCTCGCGAACAGCGCCCTCGTCACCGTGCAGCCCGCACCAGAGAACACCGTCAGTCCTGTGCCTCCCATTCCGTCGCTTTGCTGGTGCAGCGTGTCGCGCACGACCACGTCCGTCAACTCGAGCGACGTGCCCGTCCAGAACGCGAACACGCCGTATAAGCGGTTCCTCTCGAACACGCACCTCGTCACGCGTGCCTGGGCGCCTTCCTGCACGCCCAGTCCACGCCCGTTCTCGCCGTCGAGATCACGTCCCAGGGTGTCGCGCACCACGACATCGACCAGATCGAGACTCGTGCCCACGCCGATGGCCTGGATGCCCGTCTCACGGCTCTCCTCGAAAACGCCGCGGGTCACCTCGACGTGTGCCCCCCCCTGGATCTGCAGCCCGATTCCCCAGCCCCGATCGCTCTCGGCACTGAGCGTGTCGCGCACGGCCACGTCATGCATCACGAGACTCGTACCAGCATCGAAGACGACGATGGACGTGTCGCGGTTCCTCTCGAACACGCCGCGGGACAGCTCGACCGTGGCCTCATTGGACACGTTCAGGCCGCGCCCGAACAGACCATCGCCGTCCGCCGCGGTATCTCGCACCACGAGATTGCGCATGACGGCATGACCCTCCTGCATCCGGACGCCGAATTTCGTGCTCTGCGAGACGAGCACGTCCTCGATCAGCGTGGTCCTCGACGCCCCTTCCATGCAGATGCCGGGACGCGGGCCGCTCACGGACAGGTTTCGCACCTCCGTGTCCGATCCCGCCACGATGATGGTGCCGCTCCAGTCCGCTGGCACCGAGTGCTGGATGAGCGTCTCCGCGACGCAGGCGCCCCACAGCGTGATGCCCCCCCGCAGCATGACGTACTCGTCGAACGTGCCCTTGCTCAGCGCCACCACCGTCATGGGATCGGCCACGGCCATGGCGTCTGCAATGGTCCCGAACGGCGAGCCGATCGTTCCATCCCCCCCACTCGGCTCGCCGGCACGCACGTAGAGGATCTCGCGATCCGTCGGCAGGCCGTCGGCCCAGTCGCCCGTCGGACACGCGGTCCCGATACGCGTGCAGCCCGGCTCGCCCGGGAAGTGCGCCTCGTCGGGACCGCACTCCTCGGGCCCGCCCTCGGGCCACGGGTCGCAGGTCACGATCCCCGTGTCCACGTCCTCGACCTCGCGCCAGCCATCGGGGCACGGCGTGAACACGGGCAGAGCGGGAGGCTCGGGAGGCGTGGGCGCCTCGACCTCGACGGCGTCGAACCCGTCATCCGCATCCGCTCCAGCGTCGTCGCTGCCACCCGGCCCACCCGAGCAGGATGCAAGGACGACGACGAGCAGGACGGTGCGAGGACCGAGCTCAATCATGGATCCACTCCCATGTCCGGTACGGGCAGCTCGGTCATGTCCAGGTTGATGTCGTTGCCTATGTACAGGACCCCATCGATGAGCCTCTCGACATCGAAGTCCATATTCTGCACGTTGGCGCCGCACGTGTTGTGGGAGATCTCCCCGTCGTGCAGATCCATGGTACCGCCCACCGTGAACGACTCGCCGTCCAGGTCCCTTCCGAACGCGAGCTGGACGCCGCAGAGCACGCTCTGCGTGATCACGAAGCGACTCATCTCGACATGCGCCCCCCCCGAGGAGATGACGCCGAATCCGCCTCCGAATCCCGCACACGTATCGACGACGCATTCCCTCTCGAGCGTGGAGGCAATCGTCACGTCGGCCATCGTGATGACCGTTCCCTCGAAGAACGCGGCGACACCAGCCTCGCGATTTCTCTCGAACACCCCCCTCGTCACATCGACCTGCGCACCGACCTGGGCGTGCAGCCCCCTCCCGACCTGCCCGTTGCTCTGCCGGCTCCTCGTGTCGCTTACCCTGACATCGACGAGTACGAGCGTGGCCTCGTGGGCGAAGAGGCCGAGGTTGTGGTTACGCAGGAAGGCACCGCGCGTCACCTCGACTCGTGCTCCCCACTGCACGCCCAGCGCCCGGCCAGACGCCCCGTCGCTTGCGCGCGGCGCCGTGTCGAACACTGCGACATCGCTCGCCGTGAGCAGGGCGGCCGCTCCCAGCACCGACACTGCATTATCGCGGTTCCGCGCGAACAGGACGCGGCTCAGCGTGGCCACAGCACCATCCTCCACGCTCAGCCCGTTGCCGCCCTCTTCGTCGAATTCGCTACACAGCGTGTCGCTCACGACGACATCCTCGAGGGTGAGCGAGGAGCCGCCTTCGGTGATCGTGATGGCGACCTCCCGGTTGCCGTCGAACACGCTTCGCGTCACCTCGGCGCTGCCGCCCCTCTGGACCTGCAGGGCGCGCCCCCGCGTCGCATCGACCGTGCGACTCTGCGTGTCGAGCACGGCGACGTCCTGCATCGCGAGCATCGAACCCGGCAGGAAGACGCCGATGGCTGCATCTCGGTTGTTCTTGAAAACGCCGCGCGTCACGTCGACACGGGCTCCACTCTCGATGTTGATAGCCCGGCCCCACTCCCCGTCGGCATCACTGGAGGTGTCCCGGATGACGAGGTTCGAGCACGTCGCGATGGCACCGTCGATGACGCTGAGCCCCGCCATCACCGCATCCGTGATGACCACGTCGGTGATCGTGATCGAGCGTGAATCGCCTCGGACATACACACCCCGGCGCTGGCCGCTCACCGTGAGGTTACGGATCCCGGTGTCGGGCCTCATGACGTTGATCGTCCCGAGGAAATCCGAGGGCGTCGAGCACGTCACGACCGTCTCGGCCACGCACGCCCCCCACAGGGTGAGACCGCCCAGGAGGCTGACCTGCCCGTCGAACGTGCCCTTGCTCAGGGCAATGACCGTCATGGGATCCGCGGCGGCCACGGCCGCCGCAATCGTCCCGAACGGAGCACCGATCGTTCCATCCCCACCGCTCGGCTCGCCGGCTCGCACGTACAGGATGTCCCTGTCCGTCGGCAGGCCGTCGGCCCAGTCTCCGGTCGGACACGCGCTCCCGATACGGACACAGCCGGTCTCGCCCGGGAAGTGCGCCTCGTCGGGCCCGCACTCCTCGGGCCCACCCTCGGGCCACGGGTCGCAGGTCACGAGGCCGGTGTCCGGATCCTCCACCTCGCGCCATCCGTCCGGGCACGGCGTGAAGACGGGCGGAGCGGGAGACTCGGGAGGTGTCGGCCCCTCGATCTCGATGCCGTCACCCGCGTCCGAAGCGTCCGTACCGGCATCAGCACTGTCTCCGGGCCCATCCGAGCAGCTGGTGGAGCACAGGACGACGAGGCACGACGCGCGCACCCTGTACTTGACGCTGATCCCCACCTGAACCGTGCTCCTCTGCAGCATGTACCGGAGTGCCCGTAGTATACGATATTGCAGCCCAAACGTCCCGCGGAGGAAGTGTCGACGTTGTCGGTGCCAGTCCCTCATGGTATCGTAACGTCGTCGGAGTACAT
>JAFDER010000008.1:7955-32517 GCA_019310245.1 Deltaproteobacteria bacterium | reverse complement strand
GCCTCGGCGAGAAGCGCGGCGCGCTGGCCGTCTCCCTGGGCGAGCGCGATGTAGCGCTCGTGGCCCGCGATGAGATCTCCGGCCACGAACAATCCCTCCACCGGCGTCTCCACGCCCGGGGGCAGGGGACCATCCGGGACGAGCAAGCGGTAGAGCGCGTCGTCGGGCACGCGGCCGATGCACACGATCAGGTGATCGGCGTCGAGCCCTGCCGTCTCGATCGGGCTCCGCGTCCTCACCTCGATGCCCCGCTCCTCGATGCGGCGCACGATGCGCTCGTTGGCGCGAAGCGCCGCCCGGGCGTGCACCACGGGGCGGCCGCCGCGTCCGTGCACGCTCAGAGCCGAGTCCAGGGCCGCGTCGCCTCCGCCAACGATCGCCACGGTTGAGCCGTCGAGGGCTGCCGGCAGGGTGCGCACGTCCCTGTGCAGTCTGCCGGAAACCGGGGCGCTCCACGGCCGTGGCACGGTTCCCGTGGCCAGGATCAAGCACCGGGCCTGGATCCGCTCCCCGGAGGCAAACGTCGCCGAGAAGACCCCTGCCTGCTTCTCCATCCCGGTTACCTCGCCGGTCCGGATCGGCAGCCCGAGGGCGTCGGCTTGCTTGGCGAGCCTGCGGGACAGGGCCGCGCCGGTCACGCCGCCGGGAAAGCCTGGCAGGTTGTCGATGCGCCAGGCCGCGGACACGAGGCCACCCGCGGGCTCGCGACCGACCACGACGTGATCCACGAGGTCGCGGCGTGCCTGTATCGAGGCGGCGAGCCCGGCCGGCCCCGTGCCCACGATCAGGATCGGGACCGATCCGCTCAAGGACCGCCTGCGATCTTCTTGCCGATCTCGTCCACGGTCGAGATCCAGGCCAGGCCTCCGCTCAGGGCCCTGAGCGTGGAGGTGTGCAGCGCGAGGTTCGGGGCGGCCACCGCATCGAGGGCGACCACGGGCAGGAGGTCGCGCGAGCCGGCCTCCACGGCCGTGGCCAGCACGCACAGGTGAGCCTGCACTCCGGCGAGCACGACCACATCTGCCTCGATCTGCGCGAGGGTCCCGGCGAGCGAGCTGCGCTCGAAGGCCGAGTGCCTCGGCTTGTCGATGACCGCGTCCTGCGGCCCGGGCTCCCAGGATCCGGACAGGCAACAGAGCGGATCGTCGGCGGTCAGGAGCCGGCCGAAGAAGTGGGCGATGGTGCCACCCGGGTCCGATCCGGCGTGCACGTGGCGGGTCATGATCACGGACCGGCCCGCGGAGCGGAACGCGGCGGCCAGCCTCCTCGCATTTGCCTGCACGGCGGGCCATGCGGGCAGGAAGGCCGGCGAGTCCGGGTCCACGAAGATGCGCTGCAGATCCAGGAGCACGAGCGCCGATCGCGACAGATCGGGCAGCGGCCTCCTGCCTCGCGTGCCCTCGAGCGCCGCGGTGATGGACTCGAGCACCCGCGCGGCATTCGTGTCGTCCAGGTAGCGCTCCTTCATGAGGAGGTGAGTCTACCGGCATCTCGTTCGGGAGTCGACAGCCCCTCGTGCCCTCTGGTAATCTCGCGCGGCGATGAAGACGAGGTGGCAGGCAGATCACACGACGCGCGGCGCACTCGCGCTCATCACGGGGCTGACGACCCTCATGTGCCTGCCCGACCACTTCGACTACTCCACGTGGCCGTTCACGAACGGCTACGTGCTTCTCTACGGCGCCGCGCTTCTCGTGATCTGGCGGATGAAGCCTGCGGTCGGTCCCGGCGGTGGGCTCATGGAGGACGCGCTGCGCTGGCGGGACCTGGGTCCCGGTCTGAGGATGGCGCGGGTCCTGACGGCCGGTCTCGTCGTGGTCCTCGGCGCCCTCTACGTCCCGCACTGGATCCACGAGACCCACGTGACGGGCTCGATCGCGCTCGCCTCCACCCTCGTCGTGGCCGCGATCCTCTATCACCCCGGATCCGTGCGGCTCGGCGCCATCGCCACGGCGGCGATCTTCCTGTTCATCGTGGCCTCGCCGCTCGAGTACACGAACCACGTGTTCCTGCCGGTCAAGGGCGTGCCCGGGCACCTGACGCTGGGGGTCGGCTTCGCCGGGCTGGCCGCGGCCGCGCTCTTTCCCGTGCGCACACGCTGGGTGCTCGTGTTCCTGCTCGTGATCGGGACCGCGCTCAGGGTCGAGAACCTCGTGCAGTGGCCCATGGACCCCTTGCGCCGGGACATGCCCGTGCTCATGAACTACGGGATCCAGAGCCTGCTCGACGGCAGGTTCCCCTACCGCATGTACTTCTGCTCGCACGACGTGCCGCAGACCTACCTGCCGCTCCTGTACCTGACGCACCTGCCGTTCGTGGCCCTGGGGCTCGACATGCGCTGGGGCCAGCTCGCCTGCACCCTCGTGACGGCCCTGGCCATCTACGACTGGGGGCGCGGCAACCCGGGCCTCAGGCAGGTGGGCCTGTTCGCGGCCGGGCTCTTCTACATGATGCCGGAGACGATCTGGAGCGTGACCCACGCCGAGACTCCCTCCTACTGGATGTGGGGGGCGCTCTTCCTCGGCGCCGTGATCCACAGGCGGTTCTTCGTTGCCGCGATCCTGCTCGGCCTCACTCTGGGCACGCGGCACTTCGCCTACATCATGGTGCCCTTCGCCATGATCTGGTACGCGTGGGTCGTCCGGTCCAGGCGCGAGGCTTACCTCTACCTCGTGATCGCGGCCGTCGTGGCGTGCCTCGTCATCATGCCGTTCGCGCTCGCGGGGCCCACCTCGTTCGTGTTCGGGACCTTCAACTGGCTCAACATGTTCGGGGAGACCCACCGCACGTGGTGGCACATCTACATCTCGTACGCCCCGCTGTTCTACGTGCTCAAGCACGAGAGCTGGCTGCCGTGGATCCAGGCGGGCACGATCCTGACCATGGTCGCCGCGTCCGTCGGGTTCGAGATCCGCGGCAGGCGGAGGGGGGATGAGACCGGATCCGCGTGGCGGCCGTGGTGGTTCATGGCGATCGCCTACATCCTGTTCCTCATGTTCAACACCATCATCTGGCGCTACCTGCACGCCATGCCGATCGTCTTCCTCGTCTTCCTCGTGCTTCTCAAGCTCCAGAACCGCGCCGCGGTCCAGGTGAGCGGGAGTGCGCGCGTGGTGCGCTTCACGCGCCGGCCGCTGGCTTACTGGCTCGCCGCTGGCGCGCTGAGCGCCGCGTTCGCGGGCTCTCTCGTCTACATGGGTTGGGCCTACCACCGCTCGCACGACCACGATGCCGTCAAGGCCCACGCCGACGCGATCAACGGCTCGCTGCAGCCCGGCGACCTTCTCGTGGACAAGGGGCTGTTCAACGCCTGGCCCATCATGGAGGGCGCGGTCTTCCGCGGCCGCAACCTGCCGCCGGACGTGCACTACGTCATCAGGATGAGGAGCCAGTTCCCGCCCTCGTTCAGGCGGGTCGTCTACTTCGACGGGGTGGACCTCTTCGATCCCGACAGGGACGTGCCCGACCTGCTGACGTACATGCGCTACGCGGGACACGAGGACGGCACGCGGTCGCGGGTCCACTTCTTCGTGAATCCCAGGCCGCAGCGCATCTTCTGGAGGCTGTCCAGCGACATCGGCCGGCTCACGCGCGCAGAGCTGACCGCCGAGCCGGCCGGCGTGGCCATCGGCCAGCGCAGGCCCGGCGACCGCTTCTTCTTCCACGGCGCCGCCCCGAGGGGCTACTTCGCGGGCTGGCAGGTGATCCGCAGCATGTTCAACCGGTGGACCTGCGTCATGGCGCACCCGCCGGGCGGCGAGAGGGAGATCCGGCTCACCTTCACCGTGCCCGAGGCCGGCGACGGATGGCTCGTGACCGGTCTCGACGACTTCGCCCTGTGGGCCAGCCGGCCTCCGGTGACGATCAACGTCAAGGGCCCAGGGCTTCCGCAGGGCGGCCTGACCTTCACGAACCCGAACGAGCAGGGCCTCTACGTCTGGAGCCTGGGCCGCATCCCGGGCGGGGAGTACACGGCCTCCGTCTCGGCGCCTCGACCGCACCAGCGCGTCTTCTGCTTCGACGTGGCGCTGGGAGAGCTCACGACCACCGGTCCGTGGAACCAGAGCGGCGACATCGGGATGTGAGGGCTCCTACGGATCCGGGTAGAGGATCTCGCGACCCGACCTTCCCGTGATCATGAACCCGCCCTCGACCCTGCGCGGCGGGTCGTGAGCGCCGAGTCGCGCCTTGCCCTCCCAGCCGGGCAGGTCCACCACGAAGGCGGGAACCGCGGGGCCCGGCAGGTCGGCCTCGAGGCGGGCCGCGATGTCGAGCGCGCGCTCGAGCCCCACCCAGAAGCCCTCCGTGCCCGCCACCCTGTCGCACTGCAGGAGGGAGTAGGGGCGCACGCGGGCCTCGGCGAGCTGCCAGCACAGCCGCGCGAGCACCTCCGGATCGTCGTTCACGCCCCCGAGGAGCACGGTCTGGTTGATCAGCACGAGGCCAGCGTCCGCGAGCCGCGCGAGGGCCTCCCGTGCATCGGGCGTCAGCTCGTCGGGATGGTTGAAATGCACGGCCACGGTCAGGGGGCCGTGTGAGCGGAGCATGGCGCACAGCGCGTCGGTGATGCGGTCGGGCCGCGCCATCGGGGCGCGCGTCGCGAGCCTGAGCAGCCTCACGTGGGGGATGGAGTGCAGGGCGTCGAGCAGGTCGTCCAGCGCGGCGTCGCCCAGGGTGAGCGGGTCGCCGCCCGAGACCAGTACCTCCCGTATCTCCTCGTGCCCACGGATGTAGCCGAGGGCGGCCTCCACGTTCACGGAGAGCTCCGACCCCCCCTGATCGCGCACGAATGGAAGCCGGGTGCAGAAGGCGCAGTGCACGAAGCAGCGCCGCGTGGCCAGGACGAGCGCCCGGTTCTCGTAGCGCCTGATGAGGCCGGGCGCGGGCGAGCACTCCTGCTCGAGCAGGGGGTCGGGGTCTGATCCCTCGGCGGGTGCGCACCGCTTCCAGCCGATCTGCCGCGCCACGGGTCCTGCAGGGTTCATCACGTCCTCAGCCGCGCGAAGAAGTCCCTCAGCAGGGTCGACGACTGGACCTCCATGACGCCGCGCACCAGCTCGAACCGGTGGTTCAGCGCCCCGTCGATGCCGATGCCGTAGCGGCTCGCCACGCCTCCGCCCTTCGGATCGTCGCACCCGTAGACGACCAGCGGGATGCGCGCCTGCACGATGGCGCCCGCGCACATGGGGCACGGCTCGCACGTGACGACGAGCGCGCAGTCCGTGAGCCTCCACGAGCCGAGCTTGGCCGCGGCCGCCCTGATCGCGACGATCTCCGCGTGCGCCGTTGGGTCGAAGTCCGTCTCGCGGGCGTTCGCGCCCTCGCCCACGATCCGGCCCCCGCAGGAGATCACGCAGCCCACCGGCACCTCGCCTCTGCGCGCCGCCTGGACGGCGAGGTCGAGCGCCCGGCGCATCAGCGACTCGTATGGGCCCGCGTCGCTCACGCCGCCTCAGAAGCACCCGCCCATGCAGGAGACCCACGCGATCTGGCACTCCGCGTCGCAGTTCACCCACGCTCCCCAGTCGCCCTCGTGGCTCTCGCAGGCCTCATCGCACTCCATCGAGGGGATGGCGCAGCCGCTCAGGCACGTGCCCATCCCGGTGATGTCGTCGCCGCTGCACGCGCCGTATCCAGACTCGCACGCGGTCCAGCAGTCGTCGCCCGGCCCGCCGTCGCACCCGTCCGTGCACGCCATGAACGGCTCCCAGCACGGGCAGTCCTCCATGCACCTCTCGGCCTCGTAGTCCCTCTCGTACGTGCAGGCGTCCCACGTCGTCTCGCAGGGATCCGAGCACGCGTGATCGTCCCAGCCCCCGCAGGAGAGCAGGCAGGTGCGCTGCTCCTCGTGGCAGGCGATCACGCCCGCGGTGTACGGGCCCGTGCACGCCTCCAGGCACGTGCCGGCCGGTGCGTCCGCACCGCCATCGGCGCTGCCGATGGTCGTGTGGCTGCCGTAGCAGGCCGGTAGGAGGAGAATCGCCGCGGCGCCGGCCAGCACGATGCGGACCCCGGGTCTCATGGACCCCATCATAGCAGAAATCAGTGCGGCCGCTTGCGGCAGGAGGGGATCGCGGAGATAATGCCTGCGTGCCTGCCGCCCGACGAGAGCTTCCCCTCATGTGCGCCGTCATCCTGGCGTGTGCCGCCTGCGACGAGGGAGGCGGGGACGAGTACCCGGATGCCGACGCCGATGAGGACGTGTTCGTCGACGTGGGCGAGGGAGGCTGCTGGCGGGAGATGGAGGTCGCCGAGCCCGAGCGACAGTCTGCGCTCTACCGCGAGTACGGCGAGGAGGGCGAGCACCACTTCTGGATCTACCAGGGCGTGATCGAGGGAAGTACGGTCTGGCCGCCGGCCACGTTCGTGCAGATCGAGGTCTGGCCCGAGAGGGGCGGACCTGCGGAGCCCGGCACGTACGAGATCGAGGAGGGGCCGTACGCGAGCTGCGGGCTGTGCCTGCTCGTGCGCGAGGGCTGCGTTCCCGGTGACGGGCTGGCGCGCTGCGATCGCGACTACATCGCGGTGTCCGGCACCGTGCAGATCGATGAGATGGGCGTGGTGGGCGAGATGTTCACGGGCTCGCTGTCCACCGCCACCCTCGTCGAGACGGCGATCGACTGGGACTCGGGCGCCTTCGGGGACGTGACCGTCGAGGGTGGACGCACCTGGTGCCTCGGCGAGATGGACCTCGAGATCGGGATCTCCCTCTACCCCGAGCGCTGAGGTGCTTCCTCCAGGCGTTGCCCCCGATCCGGGAACGATCTATAAGTGATGCGTTCTCCGATCCGCCCGGCCCTGGAAATGGGACGGGCGGACGAGAGCCCGGATCGTCCGGGCGAGGGTCGGGAGGGAAACGTCCCGACCTCCCGTGTTTGGAAAGGGGAACGAGATGCTGACACCGCTCGAAGCGGCGCGAGAGGCCGTCTTCTCTCATCTTCCCGAGCCCGAGATCGAGGACGTATCCGTCGCGGCCGCGGGCGGCAGGTACCTCGCGGCGGACGTGACGGCGGACCGGGAGCTGCCGCCCGCCGACAGGTCGGCGATGGACGGATTCGCCGTGCGGGCTGCGGACATCGCGCTTCCTCCCGCCGTACTGAGGTGCGTGGCCGAGGTGGCCGCCGGGTCCGACGCGAGACCCGAGGTGGCCTCCGGCACGTGCGTGAAGATCTTCACCGGGGCGAACGTGCCTCCGGGCGCGGACACCGTTGCCATCGTCGAGGAGACCGAGGAGGCGGGCGAGGGCATGTTCCGGTTCCTCGCGTCCACTGCCTTGGGGCGGAACATCCGCAGGAAGGGGGAGGACGCGCCGCGCGGACGGGTGCTCCTCGAGAAGGGCACGAGGCTCGGTGGCTCGCAGATCTCGGCCTGTGCTGCGGTGGGAGCCGATCCCGTGCGCGTCTACCGCGTGCCGTCCGTGGCCGTACTGAGCACCGGCGCGGAGCTCAGGGATCCCTCGGACGATGTCCTCCCCCACGAGATCCGCAACTCCAACGGGCCGGCCCTCATCGCCGCGCTCGGGCAGGTGGGCGTGTTCGAGGCTCTGGATCTCGGCGGAGTCGAGGATGATCTGGAAGCGATCCGGACCCGCATCGTCGAGGGCGTCGAGCGGTGCTCCGCCCTGATCGTGACGGGCGGGGTCTCCAAGGGCGACTACGACCTCGTGCCGGCCGCGGTCGAGGCGGCCGGATTGCGCATCCACCTGCACGGCGTGCGCATGAAGCCGGGCAAGCCCTTCCTGTTCGCCACGGCCGGCCGGGACGCGCCCGTGTTCGCCCTCCCGGGAAACCCCCTGAGCGTGCTCGCGTCGTTCTGGGAGCTGGTGGCGCCGGCCCTGCTGGCCATGATGGGGGATCCGGAGCACGACGTGTGGCGGGTTCCCGCGCGGCTCACCGAGGAGGTGGCCGTGAGAGGAGACAGGACGGTGCTCCTGCCCGTGCACCTGTACGCGGATCGAGAGGGAGAGGGCTTCATGGCCACGCCGGTCAGGGACAGGAGCTCGGCGGACCTGGCGGCGGGCGCCAGGGCGAACGGCACGGTCAAGCTGGAGCCCGATGAGGGTCCCTTCCCGGCTCTATCGCTCGTGGAGGCCCATCCGTGGGCGCGACCGCTGTAGAAGGTGCCAGGCGCGTGGACCGCCTGAGGTTGTCGGTCACCGACAGGTGCGACCTGCGATGCACGTACTGCATGCCGGCCTGCGGCATCGCGAAGGTGGCGCGCAGGAGGGTGCTCACGATCGAGGAGATGGCGCACCTGGCCTCCCTCATGGTCTCCAGGTTCGGGATCCGGGCCATCCGGCTCACGGGAGGCGAGCCGCTGATCCGCGAGGGCGTCGAGAGGCTCGTGAGCCTGCTCTCCGGGATGGGCCTCGAGGATCTCGCGCTCACGACCAACGCCCAGCGACTCGCGGGCGTGGCCCGGGAGCTCAAGGCGCGCGGCCTCATGCGCGTCAACGTGAGCCTGGACACGCTCGATCCGCACCGGTTTTCGACGCTCACGGGCGGGGGGGACATGGCGCCGACCCTTGCCGGGATCGAGGCCGCCCTCGTGGCGGGCCTCGGACCGGTGAAGCTCAACGCCGTGGTCCTGGGCGGCGTGAACGACGACGAGATCGAGAGGATCGCGCGTTACGGGCTCGAGCGCGGGTGCGAGGTCCGCTTCCTCGAGCTCATGCCCATCGGCGTGGCGCGCAGGCCCCACGCGTCGCTCTTCGTCCCCGCGGTGCGGATCCTGGACAGGCTCGCGGCCTCTTTCCGGCTCGAAGCCCTGGACGCCCCGTACGGATCCACCGCGAGGCTCTGGTCGGCCGACGATGGTGCGGGCCTGCGCGGCCGCATCGGGGTCATCAGCCCGGAGACGGTGCCCTTCTGCTCGCAGTGCGGCCGGCTGAGGCTCACGACCGAGGGCCGGCTGCTGGGATGCCTGCACGAAGAGGGCGGCGTGGATCTCAGGGACGGCCTGCGGGCGCCGACCGGACCCGACGACGAGGCGGTCGTGTCCGCCATCGCGAGAGCCATCGAGTCGAAGCCGGCCTGCCGGTCGGGATCGAGGAGGTCACCGATGCACATCGTGGGAGGTTAGCCGTGTCAGGCAAGCTGACGCACCTGGACGCGGACGGCCGCGCCCGCATGGTGGACGTGGGCGAGAAGCCCGAGACGCGCCGCCTGGCCAGGGCTGAGGCCGTCGTGAGCGTGGGCGCCGCGATCGCCTCGATGATCTCCGAGAAGGGAGGCGTGGCCAAGGGCGACGTGCTGGGCACCGCCCGGCTCGCCGGCATCCAGGGCGCCAAGCGCGTGTCTGATCTCGTGCCTCTCGCCCATCCCATCATTCTCGACTGGATCGACGTCGACGCGCGCGTCGAGGCCGGGCGGGTCGTCATCACCACCTCCGTCGCCTGCACGGGCAGGACCGGAGTGGAGATGGAGGCCATGACCGCGGCGGCCGCGGCCGCGCTGACCGTGTACGACATGGTCAAGGCGGCATCGAAGTCCGTCACGATCGATCGCGTGCGCCTGCTCGAGAAGTCGGGAGGCAAGAGCGGCGCGTGGCGGCGCGGGGACGATCCATGAGCACGGGCAAGCTCGTCTCGGTGTGCGTGAGCCAGGAGAAGGGCACGCCCAAGGCGGCCGTGGAGCGGGCCACGCTCATGGAGGGCAGCGGGATCGAGGGCGATGCTCATGCCGGTGACTGGCACCGCCAGGTGTCGATCCTCGCCGAGGCTGACTTCGAGCGGATGAAGAATGTCCTGCCCGAGCTCGAGCACGGGGCGTTCGCCGAGAACATGATCGTCTCGGGTCTCGATCTCTCGACCGCCGGGCTCGGCTCGGTCATCGAGGTGGGTGTGAGCGCGCGCCTCACGGTGACACAGATCGGCAAGTCCTGCCACGAGCCGTGCCACATCGGCAGGAAGACCGGGGCGTGCGTGCTTCCTGCGAGCGGTCTCTTCGCCCGCGTTCTGCGCGGAGGCGACGTGGCCGCCGGAGACGAGGTCCGCATCGCCGATCTGGTGGAGCGCTCCGTGCTCCAGGCAGTTGTCGTGACGGCGAGCGACAGGTGCCACGCCGGCACGGCCGTCGATACGGCAGGACCGGCCGTGGTGAGGATCCTGGAGCAGGAGCTCGGGGCGTACGTCTACAGGCTCGAGATCGTACCGGACGAGAGGCCCGTCATCGAGGAGAGGCTCCGGCACTACTGCGACGGGCACACCATCGATCTGGTCGTCACGGTCGGAGGCACCGGGCTCTCACCGCGAGATGTGACTCCCGAGGCCACGCGGGCCGTGCTCGAGAAGCTCACCCCCGGATTCGACGAGGCGATGCGCGCCGCGTCCGCGGCGAAGACGCCCCACTCCATGCTCTCGCGGGGCGTGAGCGGCGTGCGCGGCGCCACGCTGGTCGTCAACCTCCCGGGCTCGAAGAGGGCGGCCGAGGAGAATCTCGCGACAATCCTGCCCGCCCTGCCACACGGCCTGAGCAAGCTGCGCGGATCCAAGGAGGATTGCGGCTGAGGCTTCTGCTGTTGCGTTCGGGACCATGCTGGATGATGCACGTTCCGAGGACGCGCTCGGATGATGGCTGCCCCGGCCACGGCTACGCAGTGGCGAACCTGGGAGGTTTGATTTAGACTCGCCACGTGTCGGACGGGTCCGAGAGCACGTTCTTGCTGTCATGGGGCAGGAAGCCCCTGGCCGTTGATTTGCGCGGATGGCAAGTCGAGACCGTGGCGCCCGGTGCGGGATCCACGGGCCTCGAGGACCCGCGCGGTGCGGTCCTCGAAGCCCTGGACTCGCCCGAAGGCCTGCCTCCCTTCGGCGAATGGCTGGGCAACGCGCGCACGGTCGCCATCGTGCTGCCCGACGACTCCCGGCCGCATCCCTGGCCTGAGCTGCCGCGCTTCCTCGTCGAGCACCTGCTGTCGACAGGTGTCGATCCCGGGGGCGTGCGCATCGTCCTGGCGCCGGGAGCGGAGACCTTTACCGGCTGGAAGGGCCACCCGCTCTCCGGACTGCGCGACCTCGAGGGCGTCGAGATGCTCGTGCACGATCCAGGCGACGAGGCCGGTCTGGTTCCGGTCGGCGAGGTGGGCCGCTCGGGCGCGCGGAGCGTTGCCGAGGGGCTGCTCGGCGAGTTCGTCAGGCTGGCTGGCGGCCAGGCGCCCTCTCCCTCGCGCGCCAGGGCGTCGGCCGAGGCCGGCAGGCGCAGGACGCTCGAGCTGAGCCGCGTGGTGGCCGGGGCCGACCGGGTGATCGTGGCCTCGTGCGTCGCGCCGCACCCGCTCGTCGGGTTCACGGGGGCGGGTCATCCCCTCCTGCCCGGGGCGGCTGGCGCCGCCAGCATTGCCGCCCACGAGGAGCTCGGCCTGCTGCCCACCGCCGGGCCGGGGCGGACCGAGGGAAACCCCGTGCGCGAGGAGGCCGACGAGGCTGCGCGTGCTCTGGGCGACGCGGTGCTTGCCGTGGACGCCGTTCCGGCGCGCCGGGGCGGCGTGGCAGGCTTCGCCGTCGGGAGCCCGTGGCTCGTGGCGCACGTGACCACGCCTCTTGCCCTCGAGACGTTCGGCGTGCAGTGCAGGCCCGCGCCCAGCGTGATCGTCTCGGCGGCGGTGGACAGCCTCGAGGCCCTCGTCCGGACGGGCGCCGTGGCGGCGCTGGCGGTCCAGACCACGGGCACGATGCTCCTCGCGGGAGACGTCACGCGCATCGGCCGGCCGGAGAGGGTCAGGAGGCTCTTCGATGCCGTTCTGGGCCCCCGGCTGGCGGGCGCCTCCGTCCTGGTTCATACGCCGCTGCCGGCGCGGGAGGTCCTCAGGTGTGGCCTGATGCCCGTCAGGAGCATTGCGAGCGGGCTCGAGGTGATGGGGGAGCGGGCGGGTGGTGACGAGAGGATCGTGGTCGTGCCGGACGCCCTCTGGACCTTGCCCAGAATCTAGGTGAACAGGACCTTCGTGATCTTCATTCCGAGCATGGGATTGGATACCTTCATCCTGCCGGTGGAGAACAGCTCCATCACGACGGTCATCTTGCTCTCGGCCTCCACGAGCGCGACGAAGTCTTCGTTCGATATATCGATGTTGCAGTCGCACTCCTCCTCGCCCGCCTTCACGCCGGGGGGATCGTTCTTGAGATCGACGATCCACTTGCCTCCGCCGTCGCCGGTGATGTCGAACTGGAAAGTGGCTGCTACCTCGGCGGCCTCATCCCTCTTCTTCTCGACGAGCCCGGGGGCCTTTTGTTCGAAGTACTCCGCTGACGTCATCTCATACCTCCGTTGTGTGCCCGGGTCCCTCGATCGAGGGACTGAACGGCGATTCATTCGAGGCACTAGCAGACCTCGGGCTGGGTGTCAAACGTACCCCGCAGGCCTCAGCAGAAGCCGCCTCCGTCCACCACGAGCACCTGGCCCGTCATGAACGACGCGTCCTCGGAGGCGAGGAACAGGACCGCTCCGGCGATCTCTCCCGGCTGGCCATACCTCTTCGAGGCCACGTTCTTGAGGGCCTCCGCGCGGAAGTGCTCGTCACCGATGATGGCGCGCGCGAAGTCGGTGTCCACCAGGCCGGGCGCCACGGCGTTGACCCTCACGCCGGCGCCCGCCCACTCCCGCGCCAGCTGCCGGGTCATCTGGATGAGCGCGGCCTTGCTGATGCCATAGACGCCAAGCCCCTGGGAGGACTGGACGCCAGCCACCGAGGAGATGTTGACGACGGCACCGCCTCCCGCGTCCATCATGTGCTTTCCCGCCTCGAGCGAGAGGAAGAACGGCCCCTTGATGTTCACGTCCATGATCTTGTCCCATGCCTTCGGCGTGGACGCGAGCAGGGGGCCGAAGATGGGGTTCGTGGCGGCGTTGTTGACGAGCACGTCGAGAACACCCACCTCCTCGAGCACGCGGGAGGCGAGGGTGGCCACGTCCTCCATGCGCCCCATGTTCGCGGGAATCACGAGGGCCTCGGCCCCGAGATCCTCGATCTCCGCGGCCAGAGCGTCGAGGGCCTCCTCCTTCCGGCTCGAGACCACCAGCCTGGCGCCCTCCCGTGCAAAGGCGAGGCTGATGGCGCGCCCGATGCCCCGGCTCGCTCCCGTCACGAGAACCGTCTTGTCGCTGAACCGCCCCATGGCTTTCCTCTAGCACAGGCTCGTGCAGGTGGAAACATCCCGGCCGGTTGCGACGATACACCGGGGAGCGGGCGATGGGGCCCGCGCACAGGAGGTGGAAGATGGTGAAGGAGAAGCGAATGATGACCTGGCCCCTGGCCCTCGTCTTCGGGCTGGCCGCGGTCGAGTGTGCGGCCGGCAACCCGTCGCGTGACGACGGATCCGATCAGGGGTCGGCCGTGGAGCTGTGCAACGGGCTCGACGACGACGGGGACGGGCTTGTCGACGAGGGTGGCCCCGGCATGGCCGTTCTGACGCAGCCGTGCGTCACCGCGTGCGGACCGGGCGAGAGGGTCTGCATGGGGGGCGAGTGGAGCGACTGCAGCGCGCCCCTGCCGGGACCGGGCGGAGAGTGCCCGTGCTCGGACGGCGCGACGCGCGCCTGCTCGACCGTGTGCGGGCCGGGCGTGGAGACCTGCCTGGCCGGCGCGTTCATGGGGTGCACCGCTCCGGAGCCCGCGCCCGAGGAGTGCGGCGACGGGATGGACAACGACTGCGACGGCGAGACCGACGAGGGTTGCGGCGACTGCACCCCCGGAGAGACGAAGAGGTGCGGCCGGGACGTGGGCGAGTGCAGGAGGGGGACGCGCACCTGCAGGGCCGAAGGAACGTGGGGGTCCTGCGTCGGCAGCGTCGGCCCCACGGAGGAGGTGTGCGATTCCCTGGACAACGACTGCGACGGCGAGATCGACGAGGGCCTGCCTCCCGATGCCGGCGAGAGCAACGACACGTGCGAGATGGCCCGCAGGCTGCCGGACGTCATCGAGGGCGCTCCCTCCTCGTCCTACGCCGCCACGATCTACCCGGAGGGGGACGAGGACTGGCTCTGGGTGAGGGCCCTCGAGGGGTGGCACGACTGCGAGCCCTTCACTGGCCAGTGCTACTACTCGCTGAGCGTGGATCTCGACTCCCCTCCCGGGACGGATCTGCAGGTCTGCCTCTATCCGAGCTGGCCCTCGGACGTGCCGGGGTGCCACGCGGTCTCGGATTCCGGTGGGGAGCTGTGCACCGAGATCGGCGAGGCCTCCATGATCGTGCAGTGGGAGGGCATCTGCATGCTTGACGACTCCATCGACTTCGTCGTGCTCGTGCGCGCGCGGGCCGGCAGCTCTCCTTCCTGCGAGCCCTACGCCCTGCGCCTCAGGCTCGAGGGGCCGGAGGACGTCTGCCCCGGCGGGTACTGACGAGCCACGTTCGTTGACAGGGCGTCTTGTCGGCCGGCATACTCGCATTCATGCAGGAGCAACAACTCGATCAGGCGGCACTTCCCGGGAAGAAACCCACGACGGGCAAGACCGCAAAGGTGATCACCGGCTGCGGTGGATGCGGGTGCCTGTTCGGCCTCGTGGCCACTCTCACGGGCGCGTTCCTGCTCGTCTGGGGGCTCACCGACAGGGCCGTCGACGAGCTCGTGGTGCCGAGCGCGGGCATCCTCGTCCTGGCCGTTGTCATCAGCTTCTTCGGTGCGGCGCTTCTCATCGGCGGCATCATTGCTGGAAGGAAGGCCAAGAAGGCGCAGAGCGAGGAGGGTGGAGGCCCTGACGATTCCGCCGGAGCTCCTCCGCAGCAGCCCCCCGCGCCGACCCCGCAGACGGCAGCGCCCCAGCAGCAACTCCAGCAGCCCCAGCAGTACACGCCTCAGCAGCCGGCCCAGCCCGGTGCGCCGCAGGACCTTCCCGGCTGGGATCCGAACAAGCCGGGCGGGCAGGGGCCGCAGGGCTACTGAACGATCACGCAGCCGCAGCCGCTGTCCTCGCCTCCGTCACCCTGTCCCTCGTCGGGTGGATCGTGCGGACCGTCGTCGGAGACGTCGGCCGGCGGAACGTCGGCGCTCGTGTCCGCGGGGGCGTCCGCCGCCGCGTCGGGGGCGGGCTCCACCGCCTCGGGCGTCTCGTCCGCGTCCGGCACCGGGACGACCTCGTCCTTGAACCCCTCGCCCGGGGTCCAGCCTGGATTCGTGTCGCCTGTCCTGTGGTAGGCCCCGACGTCGTGCGGGCTCGTGCGCGCCGTGCCGTTGAAGTCCACGGCCACGGCCTGTGCGTTGGCTGCGGCCCCGAGCACCGTGCTGGCGGCCGTGGGCCATACGTTCATCGCCGCGTGGTCCGTGAAGTCCGCGGCGATGCTCGATCCGTCGATCCAGCCGGACGTGGCTCCCTCGACGGATCCCAGGATCACGTTGCCCGCGATGCCGACCGAGCCGCTGCCCGAGGCGAAGCGGATCGCCGTGCCTCCGGGGCAGTAGATGGCGTTGTTCGCGAGCACCATCCCGGTCCGGCCACCCCAGTCCGTGAGCCTCATGCACGGGCTCGCGTCGATCACGGTGTTGTGGACCACCTCCAGGTTCACCGTCGAGCACTGGTGGTCGTGGCTGTTGATTCCGTTGGCCGGGCTGTCGAGCACGATGTTGTTGCTCACAAGAGCCTCGGCGGCCGCCTGGATGCCCGAATCCCCGCACCGGATCAGGAAGTTGCCCGTGACCACGTTGCGATCGTTGCCGTCCGTGCCGTAGATGATGATGCACGGATAGTTGGTGTCGTGGACCACGTTGTGGGCGATCGTGTTGCCCCAGGATCCTTGCTTGAGCTCGATGCCGTCGCCCTGGTCGCCGGCCGTGTGGTGCACCCAGTTGTAGATGAACTGGCTCGAGTGCACGATGCAGGCCGAGTCGTTGCACCCGATGTACATGCCCTCTCCGGTACCGGCCGTGTGGTGGATCTGGTTGTGCTCCACCACGAAGTGGTGGCTCGTGCCCGGCTTGAAGTTGATCCCCACGCCGCCCACGTGGTGGATGTGGTTGTCGTAGAGCGTGCAGTACGACGAGTCCGCGATCTTGATCCCGTCGCCACCTCCCGTCAGCTCGAGCCCCCGGATCGTGATCCACGAGGCGCCCTCGATGTTGATGATGTTCTGCAAGGCGTCGCGCGTGATGACGGGAGTCTCGCCGTCGGCGGCCCGGATGACGATGGGACTGTCCTCCGTGGCCGCCTGCGTGAGCGACAACCTCCCCGAGAAGCTATACGTGCCGCCGTGCACGATCAGCTCGTCGCCCGGGCCCAGCGATTCGCACGCCGTCTCGAAGTTGTCGCTCGGCGTGATCTCGATCACTGCGGCACCTGCCGGCAGTCCGAGCGCGAGGATGACGAGTACAAGCGCGAGGATCGGCCTTCTCATGATCGCTCCCTGTCTGCCTCGAGCGTAGGCCCGGCACTCGGGACGGTCAAGCAACCCCGTGCCACTCAGAAGTACACGCCGCAGTGCGCCCCGGCCGTCCTGATCTGCGGCCAGGGCTTGCCGCTCGGCGGCGTGAACCGCAGGAGCCAGCCCATGTCGAGGGCGATCCCCACGGCGAAGAGAGGGATCGGCCGCCAGTCGAGCCCCACCTCGATGATCGGGCCCCAGTTGGCGCCCACGGCGCTCGAGGGCGCGCCCTCGCCCACCTCCAGGTCACGCATGTACCCCACGGGGAAGATCACCGCCGTCCCGCCCGCCGCCAGGTAGGGTCTGATGGGGAGCACGTCGAGGTCGTAGCGTACCATGAGCTTGAAGCCCACGCCCTGCGTGGCCGCGCCGTCAGCCGGCCTGGGCGCGAAGACGTGCCAGCGCACCTCGGTGGTCAGGCTGAAGCCGGAGGTGAGCTGGAAGAGGACGGCGAGGCCCGCCCCACCGCCGCGCCTCCTGACCCCATCGTAGGCCGTGAGCACCGCGTAGGCGGGGGTCGAGACGATCTGCCATCTCGGGTCGGGGTGCTTGAAGGGGTTCCGGTCCGCATGGGCCGCGGTGGGGGCCAGCAGGACGGCCAGGACGAGAGCGGCCGACCACACCCTTTTCTTGATCTCAGACATTGAACTTGATGTTCAGGATGTCCCCGTCGCGGATGATGTAGTCCTTGCCTTCCTGCCGGATCCGGCCGGCCCTCTTGAGGGCCGCCTCGTCGCCTGCCGAGACGAACTCGTCGTACCCGAACACCTCGGCCCGGATGAACCCGCGCTCCATGTCCGTGTGGATCTTGCCCGCGGCCTTTTGGGCGACGGTGCCCGCCCTCACGGTCCATGCGCGCACCTCGTCTCCGCCGGTCGTGAAGAAGCTGACGAGTCCGAGGGCCCGGTACACCTCGCGCACGAAGACGTCCGTGCCGGCGCTCTCGATCCCCATCTCCTGCATGAACGGGCCGCGCTCCTGCGGATCGATCTCCCCGAGCTCCGTCTCGAGCCTCGCGCACAGGGGGATGATGGCCCGCGCCTGGTTCGACGGGTGGGACGAGATGTCCTCGGGCACTGGATCTCCCGCGGCCGCATCGTCCCGGTTGAGGACGACCACGTGGGGCTTCTGCGTGAGGAAGGCGAAGCCCGAGATGTTCGCGGCTGCGTCGTCGGCGAGCTCCAGTGAGCGGATCGTCCGCGCGTCCGACAGCGCCTCGTGGATCGTCCCGAGCATGGCACGCTCCGTGGGAAAGTTCTGGTGCTCGCCCTTCTTGATCCGCGCGAGCCTCTTCTCGACGACCTCAAGATCCCAGAGGATCATCTCCTCGCGCAGGGTCACGAGATGGCCCAGCGGGTCCGCCGGACCCGTGACGGGGTGATCGAACTCCCTGAGCACGTGGACGAGCAGGTCCATGTTGCGCATGTCCGCGACGAAGCTGGTCTGGATGGACCTCACGGGCCCGCCGTCTCCCTGTCCGGGCCCCGGTAGGTCGGAGAAGACCACCTCGGCGTGCGTCAGCTTCTTCGGCCTGTAGCGGGCGCCGAGATCGTCGAGCCTCGCGTCCTGAACCTTCACCACGCCCTTGACGAGGCGTCCCCTCGGACCCGATGGAGCTCCGGCCGCGAAGCCGGTGAGCGCCCGGAACACGGTGGTCTTGCCGCTTCCGGGCATGCCGATGATGCCCGCCTGCATGACGCGGAACTCTACTGCCGGGGCTCCGGGGGGTCAATTACCGCTTGGAGAACTGGAAGCGCTTGCGGGCTCCGGGCTGGCCGTACTTCTTGCGCTCCTTCTTGCGCGCGTCGCGCGTCAGGAATCCACCCCGCTTGAGCGTGGTACGGAACTCGGAGTCCATCACGACGAGCGCCCGGGAGATCCCGTGGCGCAGCGCCTCGGCCTGGCCGCTCAGGCCGCCGCCGCACAGTTTCGCGTCGACGTCGAACTTGTCCACCTGCTCGACATGCTCCATGGGCTGGCGGATGATCATGAGGAGGCTCTGGCGCATGAAGTAGTCGCCGGCGGTGCGCTTGTTCACCGTGATCACTCCCGCGCCGGGCCTGATGCGCACCCTGGCGATGGACGTCTTGCGCTTGCCGGTTGCTTTCCATTCCTCTCGAGCGGCCATGTTTCCTCTCGGTTCTACAGCTTCACGGGCTGTGGCTTCTGGGCGCCATGCGGGTGATCGCTGCCCGCGTAGACCTTCAGCTTCGTCAGCAGCTTCCGGCCGAGCTTGTTCTTTGGGAGCATTCCCTTGACGGCGAACTTGATCACGCGGTCCGGATGCTTGTCGAGCAACTCGCCCGCCGTCGTCTCCTTGAGGCTGCCCACCCAGGCGGAGTGCCGGTAGTAAACCTTGTCCGCGAGCTTGTTGCCTGTCAGAAGGACTTTCCTCGCGTTGACCACCACGACGAAGTCGCCCGTGTCCACGTGCGGCGTGAATGTGGGCTTGCGCTTGCCGCGCAGCATCAGAGCCACCTCGGTGGCGATCCTCCCGAGCGGCTTGCCGGCGGCATCCACGATCACCCAGTTCCTCTCCACATCCGCAGGCTTGGCCTGGTAGCTCTTGGTCGCGTCCTTCATGGTCCGGTGTCCTCGGTGCCGTCCCATCTGGGGCAGCAGGCAGGTGAGTTAGCCATACAAAGCGGATCGTGTCAAGTGAAGGAGCGTGGGCTCAGGAGCCGCTCTAATTCCCTTTCGTCCCGCCGAGTTTGGCCGCGATGCGCACCATCTGCTCCCGGAGCTCCGGGTCCTCGATCCTCTCGAGTCTCTCCCTGATCTCCGCGCTCACCTCGACCTCCACGACAGGCTCCAGCTCGCCGGCCGGGAGTGTGCCGGCTCCGAGCGCGGGGGGGAGCTCTCCGACCCTCAGGCGGATCCTCTCGAGCGCCTGGTCCCCGGGCAGGCTCTCGTTGAGGGCCTCGAGAAACTTCGGCGCGAAGTACATGAGCTCGCTCATCCACAGCGAGTCGGTGACGGTGAGGGTGAGCACGTTGCGGCGGATCGACGTCGGTCTCGCGTGTGCGAGGGTGCGTGGGCTGACGATGGTCCGCCAGCGTTGCTTGACGGCGAGAAGCCTCTTGCCCAGCGGCGCCGCCCTCTCGAGGGCCCGTCCGAGGGGCTCCTCGATCTTGATCGGCGCCTCGCGTCTTGGCCTGCGCTTGCTGCTCATCCGTGGTCCGCCGGGTCAGTCGGCGTCCTGGCCACTCTGCCCGTCCTTCAGGGCCTTCTCTGCCGCCTTCCGGTCCGCCTCATCGACCTTCTCGTCGTACGCCTTCTTCTGTGCGGGGTTGAGCTTGTGCTTGAAGGGGGGCTCCTTGCCGCACTCGCCCAGCACGCATCCCCTGACCCGCCTGGCGGGGCACAGGCGCTTGGATGCCGCAGCGCAGCCCTCACCCTCGAACGTCCTGCGCAGCTCGTCCAGCCTTGCGGCGTTCGCGGTGTTGACCTCGGGCGGGCACCCGTCCCAGTAGGCCCCGTTGTGCCACACGGTGCACTCGTCCCGGCCCTCGCACGGCTGCGGGCCGTCGCGCAGGGCGCGGATCTGCTCGAGGAGCTCGGAGCACCTCTCGGGATCGGCGACCACGGACCGATCCTCAGGCTTCGAGCACGTGCCGCACGCCGCGAGTGCGAGGGCGGCGATGATGATGGACGGTCCCTTGGCTCTCATGACGCAGAGGCAGTCTACCACCATATCCGCCCCGCGGACACGCACGGAGGCGGGAAGTAGTCCTTTTTTCGCGTTCCCCTGTCGCGGGGGCTGATCTAGACTCGCCCCATGTTACCGACCAAGACGTGCCGGGACGGTGAGCCGATGCTGCTCGTCTTCGACCTCTTCAACCTCGTCTTCAGGGCGTACTTCGCTCTGCCCAAGCTCCAGAGTTCGAGGGGAGAGCCCACCGGGGCCGTCATGGGCGTCATCCGGATGGTGCGCAAGCTCCTGCGCGAGCGGCAGCCGGACTTCGCGGCAGTGGCCATGGACTCGCCCGTGCCCGTGGAGCGCAAGCGCACGTATGAGGCGTACAAGGCCAACCGCCCCCCGGCCCCCGAGGATCTCAAGGAGCAGATCCCGGTGATCGACGAGGTCCTCGGGCTCATGGGCCTGGGGACGTTCGCGGCCGGTGGGTGGGAGGCGGACGACGTGATCGCCACGCTGACCGCCCGTGCCCGGGAGAAGGGCTGGCGCGTGGAGATCGTCTCGGGTGACAAGGACCTCGCACAGCTCGTGGATGACGGCGTGTCGCTCCTCGTCGAGGATCCCGGCTCACGTTCCACCCGCGTGATGGACGTGCAGGCCGTGAAGGAGAAGTGGGGCGTGGAGCCGGCGAGGATCCTCGACCTGCTCTCGCTCGCCGGCGACTCCTCGGACAACGTCCCCGGAGTGCCCAGGGTGGGTCCGAAGACGGCGCTCAAGCTGCTCGCCGAGCACGGGAGCCTCATGGGGGTCCTCGACGCCGCCGGGTCGATGCGCAGGTCGAAGCTCAGGGAGAACCTGATCGCCCATCGTGACGACGCCCTCCTGTCGCGCGATCTCGTGAGGCTCAAGCACGACCTGCCCATCGAGCCGGACTGGGATGCGCTCCGGCTCTCCGGCCCCAGTGATCCCAAGGCACTCGCGGACCTGCTCGGGAGGCTGGAGCTCAGGGATGTGCTCTCCGAGATCCTCTCCGAGGCGGGGGTCGAGGAGACGGCTCAGGCCGGCCCCGCAAGGGACTACGGCCTCATCCTCGATCTCGCGGAGCTCGAGGTCGAGGTCGCCCGTGCCCGCAACGCGGGGGCCGTGTCGGTGGACCTGGAGACGACGAGCCTCGATCCCGTCCGTGCCGAGATCGTGGGGGTGAGCCTCTCGTCGCTCGGCGGCAGGGGCCGGTACGTTGCCATCGGACACCGCTACCTCGGCGTGCCCGCCCAGCCCGACCTCGACGATGTCCTGGCGGTGATCCGGCCGCTCCTCGAAGACCCCGAGATCGAGGTCTACGGACAGAACCTCAAGTACGAGGACGTGATCTTCAGACGGCACGGCGTGCACATGGCCGGCGTGGCGTTCGACACGATGATCGCCTCCTACCTTCTCGATCCGGAGAAGCACCAGCACCGGCTCGACCAGATCTCGCTCGAGCGGCTCGGCTACAGGATGATGAGCTACGACGAGGTCACCCGGAAGAAGCGCGGCAGCCAGCTCGGCTTCGACGAGGTCATGGTCGAGGATGCGGCGCGCTACTCGGCCGAGGACGCTGAGGTGGTGTGGGCCCTCGTGCCCTCCATGCGCGACGAGCTCGGGGACGCGGGGCTCCTGCACCTGATGAACGATCTCGAGCTTCCCCTCTCCCGCGTCCTCGCCGACATGGAGCTCACGGGCCTCGGGCTCGACGTGGACTACCTCGGCCGGCTCGAGGCGCGCTTCGCCTCCCAGCTCGACGTGGTGGTGGAGCGCGCCCACGCCGCCGCCGGGCGGGAATTCAACCTCGCCTCGCCCAGGCAGCTTCAGCAGATCCTCTTCGAGGAGATCGGCCTCAAGCCGATGCGCAAGACCAAGACGGGCTACTCCACCGATAGCGAGGTGCTCAGGGCGCTGAGCGCCTGGCACGAGCTGCCCGGGCTCGTGCTCGAGTACCGCGGCCTGTCCAAGCTGGTCTCCACCTACGTCAGGGCCCTGCCGCAGGCCGTCAACCCGGAGAGCGGCCGCGTGCATACCTCCTACAACCAGGCCGTGGCTGCCACGGGACGCCTGAGCTCGTCGGGCCCCAACCTCCAGAACATTCCCGTGCGCTCCGAGAACGGCCGGCTCATCCGCGCCGCCTTCAGGCCTTCCCCGGACTGTCTGTTCATGAGTGCGGACTACTCGCAGATCGAGCTCAGGGTCCTGGCCCACCTCTCCGGGGATTCCGACCTCATCGATGCGTTCCGGTCGGACGAGGACGTGCACGTGCGCACGGCGAGCCAGGTGTTCGGCGTCCCGCACGACGAGGTGGACTCCGATCTGCGCTCCCGCGCCAAGGCGATCAACTTCGGCGTGATCTACGGTCAGACGGATTTCGGCCTGTCCCAGCAGCTCGGCATCCCCCGCAAGGAGGCCAGGACGTTCATCGAGAAGTACTTCGAGCGCTACACGGGCGTGCGGAGCTACATGGACAGGGTGATCGAGGAGGCGCGCTCCGGCGAGGGGGTGAAGACGATGATGGGCCGCCGCCGGTTCCTTCGCGCCATCACGAGCCGCAACCACGCCGAGAGGACGTACGCCGAGCGCATGGCCCGCAACTCGCCCATCCAGGGCACGGCCGCGGACATCATCAAGCTCGCGATGGTGCGGGTCCACGCCGCGCTCACCGAGCAGGGATTCGGGGCGAAGATGGTCCTCACGGTTCACGACGAGCTGGTCTTCGACGTTCCCAGGGCGGAGAGGAACGATGTGGAGAGGCTCGTGCGTTCGATCATGGAGGGCGTCCTGGAGCTCGACGTGCCGCTGCTCGTGGACGTGGGCTGGGGCGAGGATTGGGGCGACGCACATCCTTGATGCTATACTTGCGGCCGATGCGGGTGAAATGCCTCACGCTGGCTCTCCTCTCCCTCCTCTTCCTCCTGGAGAGGCCGGCTTCGGCCACGTCGTCGCGCAAGGTCTCACTGCTGGGCTCCACGCTGATCCCGGACGACACGGATCTGTTCATGTACCCGGGCGCCATGGGATTCCACAGGAACCTCGTGGTACTGGAGCTCGGCATCGACCCGTTCACGGGCAACGGGGGCATCCTGCTCGGCTGGAAGAGACTCACGTTCGGCGTGTTCGCCCACCGTACGAACGCCCTGGGCGAGGAGGCCTCGCTGCCCTCCGACCTCGACGAGATGCTCGAGCTGTACGGCGGAGGCGGGGCGCCCCTGCAGTTCGAGCTCCCGGCAAAGCTCTTCGACCTGCTCTTCGCCGTGAAACTCATGAAGGGCGTGCACCTGGGCGTGGACCTTGGATTCGCCCACTCCTTCTGGCGCAACCGCGACGGCAGCGGCGAGTCCTCCACCCTGAGCGGCGAGCACACCTTCTCGCTCGGCTGCGTGCTGGGCCTGTCCGTGCGCCGCGTGGTCTTCCGCAACGATCTGAGCCTCGAGCTCCTCTGGAACCGTATCCGGGACGTCCAGTCCGACGTGCTCGCCGCACGCTCGAGCCCGCAGCCGAGCTTCACCATCGCCGACAGGCTCATCGTGGGCGAGGGCAAGCCGCTGGGATGGGGGCTGAGCGTGCTTCTGACGCGCCGCGACTACTCCATCAAGATGCCCGCCGCGGGCGAGGACTGGGCGGGCAGCCGCTGGATCTTCCGGCTGGGTGGAGGCCCGCGGGTCGAGGTGGGCGGCATGCTCGTGGCGTCGATGGAGCTGTTCGGGCAGGCGGACCTCACGCTCCTCGAGCCTCTGTGGGAGCCGCCCGAACCCGATGAGCCCGACCCCGACGCCGGGGACGGACCCGAGAACTGGCAGCGATGGAACGTGCTCGTGCCGGGGGTGCGCATCTCGGCCGAGATCCGGCCCGCCGAGTGGATCCGCATCCGGGCGGCCGTCGAGGAGCAGTACCGTCTCAACTGGCAGGACGACACCAACTCGTTCACCACGAGTAACCTCTTCACGTGGGCTCTGGGCATTGGATTCGCGTGGAAGGGATTCGCGTTCGACGCCGCGGTCGCCCACGAGCTCTTCCTCAAGGGGCCGTACTTCCTGACCGGCAACAAGTCCGGCTTCTTCTCGCACGTCTCGGTGTCCTATGACTGGTAGGCTCGCCCTCCTGGCGCTGCCGCTGGTCCTTGCCGGCTGCCTCGACTGGGAGGACGCGGACGACGCTTCCGCCGGCGAGCCGCAGCCTCCGCCCCTTCACCGCGTGACCCCGGCGGGACTTCCTCCGATCCGCACCTTCGACACGGGCGAGCTCGAGGAGCGCTGCCTCACGGTGTGCACGCGCTACGTGGAGTGCTTCGGCACGAGCGTGGATCTCGCTTCCTGCGAGTCCATCTGCACGTCCGAGATCTGGGTCCAGGACGCGGACGACCTCGCCTGCTTCCTCTCCTCGGGCTGCACCGAGCTGTACCTGTGCTACGAGGACTGACCCGTCTTCCGACCGCGCAGCAGATCGACGAAGCGCAGCGGGGCTCGAGGCTTCTCCTCGACGTCCACCTCGCCCTTCTCGAACTCGGCGAGCTTCCGGACCGACCCGTCGGTGGAGCCCAGGAGCAG
>JAFDER010000008.1:0-7914 GCA_019310245.1 Deltaproteobacteria bacterium | reverse complement strand
CAGGAGCAGGATCCGGTCGCCGCACGCGACGAGGTGCAGGGCGCGGCGCGGCTCGAGGGGCACGGTCTCGACGAGACGGATCGTCTTGCCGGAGCCGGGCTTCGGCATGAACCTGCGCATGAGGGTGATGAACCCCACGGCAAGGCCGAGCACCACGAGGAGCATGAGCGTCACGGTGAGCAGATAGCTGCCGATGCCCGGCAGGCTTCCGGGGTCCCCCATTTGCGATCCTCCTTGCGTCAGACGGCCATCCACACCCCGTGGTGCGGATCGGCCGTGCCGATCTCGAACGCGGCAGAGCCGCTCGTGAGGACCACGTCGTCGCAGCCCTCCTCGAAGAGGGAGAGCTTGACGCGCGCGATCTTCGTGTTGAGGCAGTAGGTCATCCTGCCGTCGGGATTGTCGTAGTACAGGCCCACCATCTCGTCCTTCGCGCACTGTACCACGCCCTCGATGCGCACCGGCGGCTCGGCCACGGAGAAGAACCAGCGGTAGTACGACAGATCGGATCGGCGGTTGCGCGTGGTCAGCGAGCGCGTGAGCTCGTAGTGGCGTCCCCTGTGGCGCAGGGTGGCGGTGGTGAGCAGGGGCGTCTCCAGACCGGCGAATCTCAGGCTCGTGCATCCGGCCTCGAAGACGGTGTCCTTCTCCGCGTCGAAGAGGTTGCAGTGGGTCCAGGCGTACAGCTCGTTGTGCCGCGAACCCCAGTTGTGTCCGAGCATGCCCCTCCAGCCGCCCGTGGATCTCTCCTCTCCGTCGATGGTGAAGCGGCCCGAGAACGCGGCGTCGGGCATGGGGCTGACGAACTTGATCCTGGGGATCGGCGCCCGCAGCAGCAACCGGCCGAGCATCACGAGCGGCTGGCTCTCGTCCGTGAATCTCAGGTCCCAGGCCACGGAGCCGGAGTCGTCCCGGAGCCGTCCCCTGGCATGGCCCTTCTCGAGGACGCAGTCGCCGAAGCGCAGGCAGAGGGCGTCGTCCTGCCACGTGACGGAGCCCAGGGGCCAGCTCTCCTTGAAGGCCCTGTACGCGTTTCTCTCGCCGTCGAAGTGGATCGCCCACACGGACGCCGAGGCTGGCCTGTCGTCCCGTGGCAAGAGGAACGTGTGCTTGAGCCAGATCGCCTCGCGCCTGTCGGGCGCATTGGCCTTGAGGAAGTAGCTCTCGACGATGGGGCCAGAGCCGCGCCTGACGACGGGCAGGAGGAGATCCGGTGCGGAAACCAGGTCGGGCATCCGCACGTTCTATCGGTCTGCAGGGTGGGCGTCAAGACCTCTCGCCAGGAGCCTGGAGGGCGATTAACTCAACAATGTCAAACATTTGCGTTATTGACACTTTTTTGATGAAATGTTACCTGTTACCGTTACGAGCTTGCTCCAGGAACACAAGGAGGGTGCGTCGTGGCCAAGAAAGTTCTCATTGCCGATGACTCCCAGACGATCCGCCAGGCCTTCGAGATGACGTTCTCCGGCGACAGCGGAGTGGAGATCTTCGGTGCCGGAGATGTCGCCTCTGCCCTGTCCACGGCCAAGGAGCAGATGCCCGATCTCATCATCGCGGACTCGAACCTGGGAGACGCGACGGGCTATGACCTGTGCAAGCAGATCAAGGCGGACGGCCAGGTCTCGGGCATCCCCGTCTGGATCATGACGGGACCGGCCGAGCGCATGGACGATGACCTTTACGCCGAGTGCGGTGCGGACGGGCACGTGCGCAAGCCCTTCGACACGCAGAGGATGGTCGACAAGGTCTCCGCCATGGCGGCGCCTCCCGACGAGGAGAAGAGCCGCCCCTCGTATCCGCCGGCCGCGGCCAAGCCCGCTGTTCTGCCCCCGGCGGCCGCCAAGCCTCCCCCACCCGCCCACGCGGTCGAGACCGAGAAGAGGCCGAGGCAGGCCACGCTCATGGGCGGGCCCGTGGCGCCTCCCGTAAAGCCCCAGCCGCCCGAAGTACCGCTCGCGGCACCGCTCAAGCCTCCGCCTCCCAAGGCCGAGCCCGAGGTGGTCCAGACCGAGACGGTGGCGGAGCTCGCCCAGATGGGCTCGGACCTCGAGCCGAAGAAGCCCGCGGCCTCGCCGGGCGCCGTGGAGGTCGAGGCAGCCGACGTGGCCACGCCCGCCGCGGCCGCGGCCCTTGCGGGCCTCACGGACGAGCAGCGCGAGGCCGTCATGGTCCTCATCAGGGAGATCGTGGAGAAGACCGTCTGGGAGGTCGTGCCGGACATGGCCGAGTCGATCATCCGCGAGGAGATTGCCCGCCTGTTGAAGGATTGACCTGTTCGGCATAAGAGCATTTCCGTGAAAGACAGACCCGATGCATACGATCCGTCCCGGATCGAGGCCCAAGTCTACGGGCGCTGGGAGAGCGACGGTGCCTTCAGATCGCTTCCCGGGAAGGACCGGACCCACTTCTGCATCGTGATCCCGCCTCCCAACGTGACCGGCGCGCTGCACATGGGCCACGCGCTGAACAACTCCCTGCAGGACGTCATCATTCGCTACCATCGCATGCTCGGCGAGAACACGCTGTGGCTGCCCGGCGTGGACCACGCCGGCGTCGCCACCCAGAGCGTGGTGGAGAGGACCCTGTGGGAGGAGGACGGCAAGACGCGCTACGATGTGGGCCGCGAGGCCCTGCTCGAGCGCATCTGGGCGTGGAAGGAGCGCTTCGGCGGGCGCATCGTCGACCAGCTGAAGATCCTGGGCTGCTCGTGCGACTGGGAGCGCACCCGCTTCACGATGGACGAGGGCCTGAGCAAGGCCGTTCGCACGGTCTTCGTCAGGCTCTACCACGAGGGGCTGGTCTACCGCGGCACGCGGCTCGTCAACTGGTGCCCGAATCACCGCACCGCGCTGTCGAACGATGAGCTCGTCTACAAGGAGATCCGCGGCCACTTCTGGCACATCCGCTACCCGCTCGCCGACGATCCGTCGAGGGGCGTCGTTGTCGCCACCACGCGGCCCGAGACCATGCTGGGCGACACGGCCGTTGCCGTGCATCCCCGCGACGGGCGCTACTCGGACATCAGGGGCAGGCACGTCGTCCTGCCGCTCACGGGAAGGACGATCCCCGTGGTCGAGGACGAGATCCTGCCGGATCCGGAGAGGGGCACGGGCGCCGTGAAGGTGACGCCTGGCCACGACCCCAACGACTACGCCTGCGGCGTACGGCTCGGGCTGCCCATGATCAACATCCTCGAGCAGGACGGCAGGCTCAACCGCAACGTGCCGGAGCAGTACCGCGGCCTCGACAGGTTCGAGGCGCGCAGGCGCGTCGTCGAGGACCTCGAGAAGCAGGGCCTGCTTCTCGAGACCGAGGATCACGCCCACGAGGTGGCCCACTGCTACCGCTGCTCCGACGTGATCGAGCCGTACCTGTCCGATCAGTGGTTCGTGAAGATGCAGCCGCTCGTCGCGCTGGCCCGCAAGGCCGGGGTCGACGGCCTTGTCAGGTTCCATCCCCCGAGCCGCCTCAAGCAGTACCTCGACTGGCTGGACACCACGCCGGACTGGTGCATCTCCCGGCAGATATGGTGGGGCCACCGCATCCCCGTGTGGTACTGTCCCTCCTGCGATCCCTCCGTGCGCATCGACGATCACGGCGAGATCGTGAGGCTCACCGAGGACCAGCGCGATCCCTCCGCGATGAACGCGGCCGTGGATCCCGTGGTGCCCGGAGCGCAGGATCCCATGGAGGATCCTGGCGCCTGCCCCGCGTGCGGCGGCGCGCTCGAGCAGGACCCCGACGTGCTCGACACCTGGTTCTCGTCCCAGCTCTGGCCTCTCTCCACCCTGGGCTGGCCCGACGAGACCGACGACCTTGCCGCCTACTACCCCACGAACGTTCTCGTCACGGCGCGCGACATCATCGCCCTGTGGGTGGCGCGCATGGTCATGATGGGCATGAAGTTCAGGGGCGCCCAGCCCTTCCACGACGTGTACGTGCACGGCACGATCCTCGACGAGACCGGCGACATCATGTCCAAGAGCCGCGGCAACGGGTTCGATCCGGTCAAGCTCATCCAGGGCGGTGAGGACACGCTCGTGGACCGGCGCAAGGACCCGCCCGAGGAGCGCAGGGAGCACTACAAGGCCTACGGCACCGATGCCGTGCGCTACGGCGTGCTGAGCATGGCCACGGCAGGGCAGGACATCCGGCTCGTCGTGTCGCGCGAGGGCCGGTCCGACGGCTCGTGGGACGTGGAGGTGCCGCGCTTCGAGGAGGGACGGCGGTTCTGCAACAAGATCTGGCAGGTGACCCGCGGCGTGGTACTGCCCCGGTCCGAGGGGATGACACCCGCCTCCGGGCCCAGCCCGTTTCTCCTCGACAGGTGGATGACGAGCCGCCTGGCCGAGGGGATCGATGCCGTGACGGGCCACCTCGAGGACTACGAGATCGGCGACGCGTGCTCCGTCTTCTACCACCTGTTCTGGGACGACTTCTGCTCCTGGTACGTGGAGATGGCAAAGCCCAGGCTGTGGGGCGACGACGCCGGGGCCAGGTCCCACGCCCAGACCACGATGCTCGAGACGCTCACGGCGCTTCTCAGGCTCATGCATCCCGTCATGCCGTTCATCACCGAGTCGCTGTGGCAGGAGGTCACCGCCCTGCGCCGCTCATGCGGCCTCGAGGACCTGGGCGACCGGATCATCACGGCCGCCTGGCCCGCGGCCGGGAACCTGCCGCGCGACCCCGAGGCCGAGCGCCTCGTCGAGGCCGTGCGCGCCGCGGCCGCTGCGGTGAACAACATCCGCGGCGAGAACCCGTCCATCAAGGAGAACCAGAAGCTCCCGCACGTCATGCTCGCCGCCCCCCTCGACCTCATGGCCGGCATCGACGAGATGCGCGAGGGGTTCCTCAGGTTCGTCAACGCGGCCACGCTCACGTCCGGATCGGACCTTTCGAAGCCCGACGCCTGCGCCGCCGCCGTGGCCGGCGGCATGGACGTGTGGGTTCCCCTGGAGGGACTCGTCGACGCGGTGGCGGAGATGGCGCGGCTCGAGAAGCGGATCGCGGCCGCGGGCAAGAAGCTCGAGACCGTGGAGAGGAAGCTCGCGAACGACAAGTTCCTCGCCAAGGCCCCCGAGGAGATCGTGGCCAAGGAGAGGGGCAAGCGCGACGAGCTCCTCCAGACGATCGAGAAGCTGCGCGCCAGCCTCGACGCGCTGTCACTTTCACCGCCCCTTTCTTGATCGTATACTCCTGGATCATCAAGAGACCGAAAAAACGGGGAGTGTGACATGCACATGCCGAGAAGCCGGGCCTCCTGGCCCGTGGTCGCCGCGCTCGTTTTCGGCGTTGCGGCGTGCCCTGCCTGCAAGAAGAAGGCCTTCAACAGGACCTGCGAGGACCAGGGCGGCGACGCCTCGGTCTCCCGGCCCGAGTTCGTGCGCAACCTGTCCATCGGAAACACGGGCTGGTACTCGAGTCCTGCTGTCTACGACCTGGACGGCGACGGCGCGAACGAGATCATCGTGCCCTTCTACGACATCGGCGTCTGGGACGCCTCGGGCAACCTCCTCTACCGCCTCGAGCGCGGCGACTACCACACGGGCCGCGTCTACGCCCCCGCCGTGATCGCCGACCTGGAGGGCGACGGGATCGTCGAGGTCGTCGTGGGCGGAAGCGACGGCACCCTGGCCGCGTACGAGTGGCGCGGCGGGGAGCTGCAGATCAAGCCGGGCTGGGAGACGGCCTCCACCTGCACCGCGGACGAGTGCCCGCCGGAGAACCGCTCCCTGAGCGCGGACGACATCGACGGTGACGGCACGATCGAGGTGGTCTTCTCCTCCACGCGCTCGAGCTCGCCTCCGGGCTACGAGGGCACGAACCCCCACGTGTTCGTGTTCGAGCCGGACGGCTCCATCCGCCCCGGCTGGCCGCGCTACGACACGCGCACCGGGGAGGGGACGGACCTGCCCGGCGGCGCTGACTCCAACTGCTACGGCCACTCGGGATTCGGTTCCTACGGCCTCAACACCGCCATCGGTGACGTGGACGACGACGACGACCTCGAGATCATCGTCACCTACGACAACCACCACATCCAGGTCTTCAACCCCGACGGCACGGCCATGCTCACGGATCCCGGCTACTTCACGCGCCGCGGCAGCGAGTGCACGGACGAGCCCATGAGCTGGGGGCAGTTCATCCGCTGGCTCGACTACGAGGTGGAGGAGAACCACTACCACCTGCACACGGGCGAGTGGCCGCACCCGGACTGGACCATGTGGCTGCAGTGGACGCACTCGCCTCCCGCCGTGGGCGACATCAACGGCGACGGCCTCAACGAGGTAGTGGGCGTTCCGAACATCGAGATGGACGTGCCCTACCACACGTACCACCACGCGTTCATGGTGCTCGAGGGCGACTACGACGCCAACTCGCACCGCTCCGGCCGCCGCCTGCCGGGCTGGGAGGAGCTGCCCCTCTCGGAGGAGCCCTTCTACAACGACGACTGGTACCCGCCCTCCGTCGTGCCCGCGCCCACGCTCGCGGACATCGAGGGAGACGCCGGCCTCGAGATCCTCGCGCCCACCTCGGACGGCCACGTCTACGCCTTCAGCCCTGACGCCACTCTCCTGTGGCGCCACGACTACTCGCGCGGAGAGGCCCTGATGTACGCCACGGAGATGGCGGTGGCGGACCTGAGCCGCGACGGCCGGCCCGAGGTCGTCTTCGGCACCTACGGCGAGCCCGGCACGAGCCACGGCCACCTCGTCATCCTCGCCTCGAACGGCGAGATGCTCCACGACATTGCGCTGCCCGACCAGAACCCGGACAGCGGCAACGGCGTTGGACCCGCCGCCTGCCCCACCATTGCGGACATCGACGGCGACGGGGATCTCGAGATCCTCGTCCTGACCATCGACCACGGCCTCGACATCTTCACCGTTGCGGGCTCCGCTCCGAACTGCGTCCCCCCCGGAGCCGACGCGGACCTCTACCACGGCCTCTGGCCCACGGGCCGCGGCAACTACCTGCGCAACGGCAGGGCCCCCGGATCATGAGCCGCCTCGCCCTCACCGCACTGCTCTCGGCCCTCGTCCTCTCCCCTCCGGCCCGCGCGCAGGAGGAGGAGAAGTCCGGGGACGGGGAGGTCGAGAAGCCCAAGCCGAAGAAGAAGACGAAGGACCCGAAGTTCGAGAGCTACGTGTTCCCGATCCGGGCCCAGGCCGGGCCCCTTCTCTCGCCTCCCCTGGGCGCAGTGCCGCGCACCGAGCTCTGGGGCTCTGCCGGCGTGCTCTACGGCAAGAGCGGGCAGGGCAGGACCACGTACCGGCTCCTGACCGCGCGCCTCGTGCTCGGCGGCGAGTGGAGCCCGAAGAAGCTGCCGAAGCTCGGCCTGGGCGGCGAGATCGTGGCCCTGCAGGTCACGAACCTGAACACCGAGCTCCCTCCCGCCATCGACGAGTGGGTCACGTTCTTCGATCTCGGGATCCTGCGGCTGCACGCCCGCTACATGGCCTTCTCGATGAGGACGAAGATCATGGAGCTCGCCGTCACGCCCTTCCTCCGCCTCGGCCTTCCCACGGACACCTCCCGCGTGCGCGAGAACCGGCACATGCCCATCCGCCACGTGCTCGACGACCGCACGGTCAACGCCCCCTACGTCCTCATCGAGCCCGGCGTGAACGTGGGCCTGACCCTCGGGCCCGTGAGCATCTACACTCACCAGGCGCCGGTCCTGGCGCCGGTTCACGGCGAGGCGTTCCACTTCATCTGGTCCATGCATTTCGGCGCGGCCGTGGACATCCTGCACGTCGTGGACGTCTCCTTCGACATCTCGGGCCTGCTCAGGCCCACGAAGGCGCACCAGGAGGATCCCGACACGGACCGCGCCAGCCGCGCCGAGCCCTACCTCACGGCCTTCGCCCTGTGTCCGGGTGTCAGGCTCAAGAGGGGCACCTTCGA
>JAFDER010000557.1 GCA_019310245.1 Deltaproteobacteria bacterium | reverse complement strand
TGGACGTCGATGACGAGGACATCACGGCCGTGTGCGGCAACCGCGAGGTGGAGCCGGGCGAGGACTGCGACCCTCCGAGCGTCGAGACGGCCTGCTTCACGACCTGCGGGTCCGCGGGCACGGGCGAGTGCACGGCGGAGTGCCAGGCGCCCGCGGCAGAGGACTGCACGCCGCCGGCGGAGACGTGCAACCTCGTGGACGACGACTGCGACGGGCTCGTGGACGAGGGAGTGATCGCGGCGTGGAGCGACGCCGTGACGCTCGCAGCCGGGCGTGGAGCCTCGGCTCCGAGCATGAGGCTCGCCTGGACGGGCACAGCGTATGCCGCGGCGTGGGTGGTGAGCGGGACGCCCGACACGATCCACGTGGCCGCGGTGGACCAGCTGGGCGAAGTCGTCACGACCGAGACGGCCCTCGCGCTCACGGCGGGCGACGTGAACGGCCGGCCGGCGCTCACCTGGACGGGATCGAACCTCATGCTTGCCTGGAGCACCACGAGCAGCGAGAGGCACGTGGCCGTGGTGGATCTCTCGGCATCCGTGGTGGCGCACAACACCACCATCGGCACCAATCTCGGACCGTCCCCCGACCTGTCCTGGTCCGGCTCGCACGCCGCAATCGCGTGGACCATGCAGGTCGACTCGTTCATGGAGATGCACGTGGAGACCCTTGTGGAAGACGGAACGCATTCAGGTTGGGGCTGGCGGGTGACGAGCGGCGCCACCACGTCGCAGCCGGCCGTGGATGCCGACGGGTCAGCCATCGCGCTGGCGTGGGTGGACGCGCGATCCGGAGACCCGGAGGTGCACCGCGCGGTCTACGGGCACGACGGAAGCCCGATCGCGATGGAAGCAGCATTGACCAGCACCGGTGGCGTCTCCTCTCCGGCCATCTCGGCCATGCACCGCATCGCCGCATGGACGGACGACCGCGACGGGACGGACAGGGTCTACACCATCGCGCTCGACGGCTCGTGGAACCCGATCGGCACGGACGCCGCCGTGGCCGATGGAGCGGCGTTCACGTTCGAGGCGGTCACGGATCGCATCGGCCTTATCGCAGGGGCCGACCTTCTCACCCTGGGTGTGGACGGTCTGGCAGCGGGAGCGGCCATGGCGCTGGGCCTGGACGCGGCCGCGGCGCTCGCCTGGGGCGACCTCGCGGCGGGAGCGGCCGGCGCCTCGGGCCCGGACCTCGTCCTGGCCCTGGCGGGGTGCGCGGAGCACGAGACCTGCGACGCGTGGACCTCGGTCCTGACGCCGCTCGAGACGCGCACGGGCCATGATCTGCTCCCGGGGCACCTGGGGCACGATGCGGCCGTGGAGGGATCGTTCACCTCGCGGCCGGTCACGTACCTCTCGATCCAGATGTTCCAGGACGCCCCCTTCCACGGGCCCGAGGAGACCGGCATCTACACGCTCACGGGCATGGGCTACGAGACCTGCGGCCTGTGCGTCCTCGTCTACGAGGACTGCACCACGTCCACGTGCGGAGCCACCTACCTCGCCCGGTCTGGCGTGCTCGAGATCGCGAGCATCGGGGAGTCGGGCGACAGGCTCGCGGGCGTCCTGCGCAACGCCAGGCTCGACGAGGTGACGATCAACTCCACGACCCGCGAGTCGGACTGGGTGGAGGACGGCGGGCAGATCTGCATCGGCAGCTACTCGTTCGACGAAACGATCGACTAGGCTCCTGGCCCTTCGACAGGCTCAGGGACACGGGGGAAGGCTCAGGACAGCGGGAATCAGCGGGAGCGCAGGACGCGGGCCGGCACGCCCGCGGCGACGCTGTGCGGAGGCAGGTCGCGCGTGACCACGGCGCCCGCTCCGACCTGCGTGTGCTCGCCGACGCTCACGCCCGGCAGGATGACCGACGAGACGCCGAGATCGCACCCGTCGCCCACCACGACGGGAGCGAACGTGATGGGCGCCTCCAGGATGACCTCGCCCGGACCGCCCACGCGGTGGGTCGAGGTGATGATCCTCACGCCCGGCCCGATGCCCACCGTCGCGCCGATCGTGAGGCCTCCTGCGGCATGCAGGTGGCAGCCCGCGCCGATCCAGGTGTCGGAGCCGATCGCGAGCCGGCTGTCGTGGTAGCCCTCGAGGACCGTGCCGTGGCCCACGTACACGTTGTCACCGATGAACACGTTCCGGGGATGGAAGATCCGGACCCCGGCCTCGATGACCACGCCCTCGCCGAGAGCGCCCAGCTCGCCGTCGGTGAAAGACCCGTCTCCGCGAGACCGGAACGCCCTCACTGCAGCTTGACCTTCTTGCGGACCGTCTCCCCGGGGCCGATGGTGACCTTGATCACCTTCTTGAGCCCGCCGGGGTTGGTGAGCGTGACCTTGTACTTGCCCGCGGGCAGGGCGGTCTGGAACGGCGTCACGAACTTGCCCACGCCCGGGATGGCCACGTTGGCCCAGGGCTGGGAGTCGAGCACGAGCTTGCCCTTGCCGCCGACGGCGGTCCCACCGCCGCCACCACCGCCACCACCCTTCTTCTTCTTCTCGAGCTCCAGCTTGACGAGCAGGGGCTTGCCCTTCTTCGGCTTGATCGTCTCGCTGTGCTTCTT
>JAFDER010000556.1 GCA_019310245.1 Deltaproteobacteria bacterium | reverse complement strand
CACGTCGGCAGGATGGCCTCCGCAGGCCGCGAGGCCGAGGCACGTAGCGATCCCGGCCGGAGCCGCGATCCTCTTCCAAGACCCCCACACGTCGCGGAAGCAGTGCTCGCCGTGACGCCTCTGGAGCCAGCACCCTCCCGAGCACGCGGGCAGGTACTCGCAATCGCGGCACTTTCCGCGAGGCTCGTCGTTCCGGATCCGTGCGAAGCCTCGGTGCCAGATCTCCTCCAGGGATCCGTTCCTGACATTGCCCGCGCTCTCGCTCCCGTCCACCGTGGAGCAGGGCACCACCTCGCCGTCCGCGAGCACGACGCACTGGGCCCTGCCGGCCCCGCAGAAGAACGGAGCCGACCTGACGGCCGGCTCCCACTCACCGCAGAACCCGATCTCGTCGGCGAGGACCACGGGCAAGACCCTGCGCTTCGCTTCCACGAACGAGAGGAGCCTCCTGAGCTGCCTGCGCGAGAGCAGCAGGCCGCGTTCGCCTCTTGCCCGCCCCTCGGGGAATGTGAGGTGCAGTCCCCACGACGCGGCCCGGCTGTTCATCACGATGCAGAGCGTCTGCTCGAGAAGAGGAAAGTTGAGCGCGTTGACCGTCGTTCCAGCTGCCGCATGTCCGTCCGTGAGCTCGGCGTAGAGCTCGAGTGCAGCGATGGCCTCGCCAAACGCCCCCTTCCTGCCCCTGAACCCGTCGTGGAAGGCCTCGGGCCCGTCCAGGCTCACGGCCACGAACGCCGGGGGATGGGCCTGCATCGCCCGCACCGACGCCCTGTCGGGAAACACGGCCGTGTTCAGGCTCCAGCGGATGGACCGCTCCCGCATCATGTCGATGACCTGCGGCAGATCCCTGCGCGCGAGTGGCTCGCCTCCGGTCAGCAGGAGCTCGTGCACGTCGAGCGACGCGATCTCGTCGAGAAGGGCTTCTGCCTCGGCAGTGGTCAGCTCCTCGCCTCCCTCGGCGCCGCCGCACAGGCAGTGAGGGCAGGACAGGGGGCAGTCGAGCGTGGCCATCCACTGCACCAGCACGGGCGAGCGCGTGTAGTTGTGGCGGTCGAAGAAGCCGTCGTACGGGTTTCGGGTCAGGCCCTGGCGTGTGATTCCGTGCTGGTGCCCCATCGCTCAGGACATACCACTGGTTGATGCTCGGCACCATGGCGATGCGATTGCGGGATCGCGTGTCGGCGCGTACAGTGTGTCCAGAAAGAGGACTCAATGCGTACACACATCCTGTTCGTACCGCTATTGCTCTTCTTGATCCTGGCCCTGGCGAGCTGTTCGAAGAAGGGGACGAGCGGCGACGCCTCGGGCGACGACGACACCCCCGACGGGGCCGACGCCACCGACACCGTCATTCCCCCCGATGCGACGGATGCCGCTGGCGACATGCCGGACGGCACGGACGTCTCGGACGCCCCCGGCGTGTGCGACGGCCACGAGGGAACGGTGTTCTGCGACGGGACCGTCGCCATCACCTGCAGCGCGGACGGCGAGGTCGTCTCCGAGGAGGAGTGCGACGACGGCATGGCCGGTCACTGCGAGGACGGCGTGGGTTGCATCACGCCGTCCTACGATCGCGAGATCGACATCGCGGCGATGTACAGCGACGACACGCTGGAGGATTCGGTGGGCGTGTTCCTCGTAGACGGCACGGGCGACGTTGACAGCGAGGACTTCGGCACGAGCAAGTATCGCATGAGGCCGGTCACCCTGACGCTGACCTGGGAGTTCACCGAAGGCAGCGTCTCCCTCGACGTCTCCACGACAGACCTGCAGCTCTTCCGCACCGACGGCACGCCGATCGTGACGCCGGCGACGTTCACGGTGGCGGATCTGCCGCTGGACTTCCTCGTCCATGCGACCACCACGACCGATGGCACCATCAACGCACAGTTCACGCCGCCGTGGAGCACCTTGACCCCGACCGACGACGTGGTGCGGGTGCGGGCGGTGCGATCTCCGGGCCTGGCCGGGCGACCACTGACCGGCTATCCGTACTTCGAGTTCGTCGATGCCTTCAACGACGACGAGGATGTCTTGACGGCCCTGGACCCGAACCGCTTTCCGGACCGGGAGTCCTTTGGCTACGACATCCACGTCGTGGCCCACAGGACCCCCGCGGAATGGGCCGCGGACAGCAGCCTGACAGACGTCTCGGGCGGGACCGAGTCGAGCACTCCCGTTGCCGGTTCGATCGCCGACAACCTGACCGACGCGTGGACGACCGGCCTGGTGGCCGGCGACATGCTCGGCACGCCATACGACGTCGTCTTCGACTTCGGCAGGGACGGGACGCTGGATCCGGGCGACATGATCGACGGGCTGTACAGCAGCCGCGCAGGACTGTACGTCGTCAAGGACCTGAACCTGCCCGGGCCATACACGACGATGAGCACCAGCTACACGGGCGGGTACTGGTTGACGCAGAAGACCTACTACCCGACGGGCATCGGCTCGATGGGCCGGGTTCCCCTCGTCATCATCAGCCACGGCAACGGCCACCTGTACACCTGGTACGACTATCTCGGCGAGCACCTGGCATCCTACGGCTACGTGGTGATGTCCCACCGCAACGACACCC
>JAFDER010000126.1 GCA_019310245.1 Deltaproteobacteria bacterium | reverse complement strand
CGCCTTGCATTGAACATCGGTTTCAACAGAAACATCTCATGTCTCCTCGATAAGCTCGTACGAGTCTAGTTTCTTCCCGACACGGGCTCTCTGATCAGACTCCGGGACGCCTTCGTCGACGACCGACACTTGCCAACATGGCCATACTGCCATATATAGTCCCCCAGGGGTGCCGACATGAAGAAGAGAGACGTCTACAAGAGGCAGGCGAAGGTCCTGAAAGCCCTGGCCAGCGAGTCGCGGCTCATGATCATCGACCGGCTGGGGCGCGGGGAGTGCTCGGCGGGAGAGCTCACGGCGCTGGTGGGCTCGGACCAGTCCACCGTGTCCAAGCACCTGGCCGTGCTCAGGGCCCACGACATCGTCGAGGACAGGCGGGAGGGAACGACTGTTTACTACAGGCTGCTCACGCCCTGCGTGCTCGACTTCTTCTCCTGCGCCGCGCGGGTCATCAAGGAGAGGTCGTAAGGGATCATGAGGGAGCGGACGAAGCTCATCATCGTGCTGGCGGTCTTCGCCGCGTGCTGGCACCTGCCGGGCGGCCCCCGCGTCACGGGCCCGCTTCAGGAGGGCTTCGAGCTCGTGCGGTGGTACGCGAGAGAGCACGTCATCCTGTGCCTCGTGCCGGCGCTCTTCATCGCGGGCGCCATCAGCGCGTTCGTGAGCCAGGGCGCCGTCATGAAGTACCTGGGCCACGGCGCCATGAAGCTCGTGGCCTACCCCGTGGCCGCAACCTCGGGCACGATCCTGGCCGTCTGCTCCTGCACCGTGCTGCCGCTCTTCGCCTCCATCCACAAGCGCGGGGCCGGCCTGGGTCCGGCGACCGCGTTCCTGTACTCGGGCCCCGCGATCAACGTGCTGGCCGTGGTGCTCACCGCCCGCGTCCTCGGCCTGGAGCTGGGCATCGCCCGCGCCGTGGGCGCCGTGCTCATCTCGGTGGTGATCGGCCTCATCATGAGCGCGATCTACCGCAAGGAGGAGGCGCAGAGGGCCGCGGCCGGGCCCATGGTCGCGCTTCCTGAGGATGGTGGACGGGCGCTGTGGCAGGACGGTTTGTACTTCGCATCCATGGTCGGCCTCCTCGTCTTCGCCAACCTGTCGGGCCCGGAGGGCGCGGCAGGCCCGTGGGCGACCGTGCTGTCGCTGAAATGGTTCCTGACGGCGGCGTGCGGCGCGGCCCTCGCCCTCATCGTTGCGCTCTGGTTCAAGAGGGAGGAGATGAGGGAATGGATCGATTCGACGTGGTTCTTCGCGAAGCAGATCCTGCCGCTCCTGCTCGTGGGGGTGCTCGTCGCGGGGCTGCTTCTCGGAGGCCCGGGCGAGGGCCGCGGCGGCATCATCCCGGCGGCCTGGGTCGAGCGGCTCGTGGGCGGAAACTCGCCATGGGCCAACCTGTTCGCGTCGGTGGCCGGAGCACTCATGTACTTCGCCACGTTGACGGAGGTGCCCATCCTCGAGGGGCTGCTCGCAGCCGGGATGGGCAAGGGACCGGCGCTCGCGCTGCTGCTGGCGGGGCCGGCGCTCTCGCTTCCCAACATGCTGGTCATCCGCTCGGTGATCGGCACGCAGAAGACCGCGGTGTACGTCGGGCTCGTGGTCGTGTTCTCGACGCTTGCCGGCGTCGGCTACGGGGCAATCGCCCGATGAGAGGAGATCTGTCATGAAGATCAAGGTCCTGGGCACAGGCTGCGCGAAGTGCCACAAGCTCTACGAGGAGGCCGTGCGGGCCGTGGCCGAGACGGGCGTCGAGGCCGAGGTGGAGAAGGTGGAGAAGATCGAGGAGATCATGGCCCACGGCGTGGCCTTCGTGCCCGCGCTCGTCATCGACGACGAGGTCAAGAGCTCGGGAAAGTCGCTGCGCGCGGCCGACATCGCCGCCCTGATCCGCGCCGCGCACCGGGGGGAGTGAGGCGCCCGGCGTGGATTTCCTCGATCAGATCATCGGCAACGCCGAGCAGTACATCACCACGAACCCGTGGCTCGGCATCGCCGTCGTGTTCCTGGGAGGCCTCCTGACCGCCTCCAACCCGTGCGTCCTCGCCATGATCCCGCTCATGATGGGCTTCGTGGCGGGCCAGAAGGAGTCGAAGCCCGGACCGCTGCACGCCCTCGGCTACTCCTTCGTGTTCGTGCTCGGCCTCTCCATCACGTTCGCGGCCCTGGGCATGATCGCCGCGCTGGCGGGCAGGCTCTACGGAGACGTCTCCAGCGCGTGGAGCTGGGTCGTGGCCGCCGTGTGCCTCGTGATGGGCCTGCACCTCATGGGCGTGCTCAAGTTCACGATCCCCATGCCATTCGAGGTCAAGCCGCGCACGAGGGGCGCGCTCGGCGCGCTCGTCCTGGGCCTGCTGTTCGGCGTGGTCTCGGCACCGTGCGCCGCGCCCGTGCTGGTCGTGCTCCTGACGTACCTCGCGGGATCCGGATCGTCCGTCGTGTACGGAGGCTTCCTGCTGCTCGTCTACGCCCTGGGCCACAGCGTGCTCATCATCGTGGCGGGGACCTCCATGGGCGCGGCGCGCAGGCTCATCGAATCGAAGAGGCTGACCAGGGCGACCGACATCCTGCGGCGGGTGGCCGGGGCGGTGATCATCCTGGTGGGGGCGTACTTCCTGTACAAGGGACTCGGCTAGAAGGAGACGACATGAACGCATCACGATCCATCTCCGCCATCCTGCTCCTCGTCCTGGCACTGGCCGGCTGCAAGCAGCAACCTGGCACGCAGGAGGCTCCCGCGGCCGAGGAGAAGGCCGCGGCCGCAGCGGGCACGGCGGTCGAACGCATCGTGTTCATCGACATGGTCGACGCCTGCGACTGCACGCAGAAGAAGATCGCGACGGCCCAGAAGGCGCTCGACGAGACGACGAAGGGCGAGGACATTCCCGTGGAGAGGATCCACATGGACACCGAGGACGAGAAGGCCGACGTCTACCGCGACAAGAAAGCCTTCATGGTGATCCCGGCGCTGTACTTCCTCGACGATGCCGGAAACGTCCTGACCCTCTTGCAAGGCGACGTCACCGAGAAGCAGATCACCGAGGCGCTGTTCGGCTCGCTCTGAGCCGGACTGCAGCGCTTCTAGAGACGCGACGCCCATGCTATCCTCCGCAGCTGACGTCATGGGAAGCACCGGAAAAGAGCCCGCCGAGCGGGTCGTCGTCGAGGATCCCGAGCACACGAACCTGCTGGGACTCCTCATGAAGAACCTCGCGGCCTCGAACCTCGCGAACGAGTCCACGTACGAGCGCGTCAGGGGCATGGAGGGCGACATCCAGATCCGGGCGGGCGACATGGTGGTCACGATGCGGTTCGGAGGCGGACAGCTGAGGATCATCGAGGGCGAGCAGGAGAAACCGCGAGCCAGGGTGCAGGGCTCGATGCCCGCGCTCCTGTCCGTCGTGACGGGGGGAGGCATGATCGGCCCGCTCCTCTCGGGCGCGATCAAGATCGGCGGCAACCCCTTCACCCTGCTCAAGGTGCTCCCGATCATCCAGGCGCCGGAAGGAGACGGAACGTGAGGGAGTTTCTCGAGAAGCTCCTGGGCCCCGCGAACGTCCTGCACGCGAAGGACGACCTCGAGGAGTACAGGGAGGACTACACGGAGGCGGAGCCCTGCGATCCGTCGGTGGTGGCCTTCGTGACCGAGGTCGAGCAGGTCCAGTCCGTGGTGAGGGAGGCCGGCAAGAGGGGCGTGCCCATCACGCCGCGCATGGCCGGGACGAACGTGGGCGGCCTGACGATCCCCGCCGAGGGAGGCCTCGTTCTCGACATGAGCCGGATGAACCGCGTGATCGACGTGAACGTCGAGGACATGTACGCGGTCATCGAGCCGGGCGTGACCCAGCAGGACATGAAGGACCTGCTCAGGGAGCGCAACATGCCGCTGACCCTGGGCTACTCCCTCGCACCGCCGCACACGTCCGTGCTCGTCAACGCGCTCATGGGCGGGCTGACGAACCGCTCGCTGAAGTACGGCGACCAGTCCGACTGGATCGCGGGGCTCGAGGTGGTGCTGCCCGACGGCAGCCTCGTGCGCACGGGCGCGTGGGCGCTCTCCGAGGTACCGTTCGGCAGGGTCCCGTTCCCCGACCTGACGGGGCTGTTCGTGGCGTGGCAGGGAACGACGGGCATCGTGACCAAGTGCGTCTTCCAGCTCTGGCCCGAGCACCCGATCCGCCGCAGGCTCTTCATCCTGTGCTACTCGGCGACCGGCTGCTACAAGGCGGTCCGGAGGCTGTGCAAGAAGGAGATCTGCGACGACATCGGCGGCATCTCGTGGCCGTCGGCCAAGATGATGATGGGCGTGAAGAAGCCGCACCCCACGCCGCGCGAGGGCGAGCCCGTCTTCTTCCTCTACACGGACATGACGGCCGAGACCGAAGAGGAGATACGCGCCAAGGTGGCGATCCTCGAATCCGTGCTTGACCAGCTCGCCTCGAGCGGCGAGAAGTACGAGGAGCCGCTCGACGTGGAGACCCTGATCAAGGTCAACCCCGATCTCTCCGGCTTCGCGGACTTCCCCACGGACCTGACCTTCCTCACCGACCACGGAGGCGGGGGCCTCTCGTGGATGGGAACGTACGGACCGTTGTCGCGGTTCGAGGACACCGCCGATGCGGGCATGGAGATCATGGCCCGGCACGGGTTCCCGCCGCTCATCGTGAGCCGCCCCATGCGTGGGGGCCACTTCGGCGTCCTGCGCTTCATCAGCACGTTCGACAAGAAGGACGACGAGCAGGTGGAGGCCGTGCGGGCCGTGAACCGCGACCTGCTCGAGCTCATCGTCTCGCGCGGCTTCATCATGTACAAGACGCCCATCTGGGCCTGGAGAGAGCTCGAGCCGAAGATCGACCAGCGGATGCTCGAGCTGATGAAGAGCGTCAAGAACCTGCTCGATCCGGGCGGCGTGCTCAATCCGGGCAAGCTCGGTCTCTAGGCCCTTTTAGCTACAACGCCGCCCGCTTCCGGTATAATATGGTCTTCACGATGTGCGCCACGAAGTCCCATGTCCCGTGCCTTCTTCTGATGGCCGGGCTGCTCTTCGCCGGGCAGGCCCGCGCCGCCGACAAGGGCAAGTACTCGCCGCCGCTACCACCGCCGCCGTCGGACCTCGATGAGGAGATCCCCGACCTCGACGTGGAGGACGTGAGGGAGATCAAGAGGCTTGCGACCACGGGGTACGTCTTGAGCCTCGCCGGCATCAGCCTGATGATCGCCTCCTGGGTCTCCTACTTCCCGGACGTGGGCAAGAAGGGCGGCGACCTGTCACCCGCCTGGATCGCTCTCATGTCGGGCTGGGGAGCCACGAGCGCGGTCGCGATCCCCCTGCTCCTCGCCGCGAACTACAAGGGACGGAGGCTCCTGGGCAGGCCTCCCGTGGGAGGCTACTTCATCGCCGGCTGGTTCTTCCTGGCGGTGGGGTACGGTGCGCTCGGCTTCATCGGCGTCCAGCCCGTCTACACCATGCTCTATGCCACGATCGGGTACGTGGCGGCCATGACGTGGAGCTGGGCCGCGGCCGGCCGGGCGATCAACCGCATCAGGAACATCGAGAAGAAGAAGAAGGCGCAGACGGTCGCCATCCTCCCCTACGTCACGGGCCTTCCCGGCGGCGCCATGGCCGGCATCACCGGCGCCTTCTGATTGGGGACAGGCTCCCTGCCTGCAATACTCCGTTATCATTGACGAATCAGACACAACCGCGAACATTTACCATTCAGCCGCTCACGCTCCTCTGAGAGGCACCACCATCACGGACAATCGTTGTTTTCATGGCAGCCCCGCCCCCGAGGCCCCTGAGCTTCCCCGGGCCCAGGTTGTCTCTGCGCCGAGCTTGTCGAGGGTGAGCCTGTCGAAGGACAGCGGGGCGTAGCCGGATGGAACGAGCGCGCGAAAGTGCTATGCTCTATCCCGAGCATGAGGGCGATGCATAAGGGGGCGGTCTGCACGGACCATCAACCCCCCTTCCCTCTCGCACCCGCACGACGACCCCCTGAATCGTCAGACACAAGGAGAGCTCCATGAAGGAATCGTGGATCCCCAGAACACTGGTCCCGGCCCTGACAATCGCCCTGCTGCTCGGATGCGGCGCGGGTGACGGTCCCGGCATCGACGGCCACTCGGACACCGGCGGAGACGCGTCGGACACCACGGGCGATGCCGAGGACACCGCCGGCGACCCCGTCTCCGACTGCCCGAGACCCCTGTGCGGCGGCGAGTGCTGCGCGGACGACGAGCGGTGCGTGGAAGACGCTTGCTGCCAGGAGGACGACGTGTGCGGCAGCGGCCTGACCGCCGAGTGCTGCGCGTCCGACGAGGTTTGCGAGGCGGGGGGCTGCCACCTCGACTGCGGCGACGACACGCGCTGCGGCGATCCCGAGGTGTGCTGCACCTGGCCGGAGGTGTGCTACATCGGCGAGTGCGTGGCCGTGGGCGACCCGTGCTCGGGCGACGGCGACTGCCCGGAGGGCTATTACTGCGAGCCCACGCTCGGGCGCTGCATGCCGCGCGCCGACCCGGGCGACGTGGAGTGCGAGTACATGCCCGACGTGGGCGACTTCTACCCCACGCTGGAGTGGTCGTGGACGACCGGCACGATCGAACCCTCTTGCGACGAGTCCATCGCCATGCCGGTCGTGGCGAACCTCACCGACGACAACTCGGACACCGTGGTGGACGAGAACGACATCCCGGACATCATCTTCACGACGATGTGTGCGGGCAACTGGACCTGGAACGGGATCCTGCGGGCCATCAGCGGCGACGGCTCCGGCGAGCTGTGGAGCCTCAACGATCCCGCGGACGCGGTCATGGCCTCGAGCTCGCTCGCCGTGGGAGACATCGACGGCGATGGGCTCAACGAGATCGTGGCCTGCTCGTCCGCGACAGGATTCCGGGAGCAGGTGGTGGTCTTCGAGAACGACGGCACGCGCAAGTGGGTGAGCGACGACACGCGCGTCAAGTGCCGCCGCGGCGCCCCCTTCATCGCCAACATGGACAAGACGGGCGACCCGGAGATCGTGATCCGCTACACGATGCTGAACTCGAGCGGGACCGTGGTCTGGTCTCACCGCGACGGCATCACGTGCGAGGGCGTCGACTACTGCCCCGACGGGTTCACGACGGCGGCCGACCTGGACCTGGACGGGTACCTCGAGGTGGTGGGTGGCAACCTCGCCGTCAACTGGGACGGCTCCATCCTGTGGGAGCGCTCCGGGCTGCTCGACGGCTACCCTGCCGTCGCGAACCTGGACGGCGACACGGGCGAGTGGGCCGACGCAGAGGTGGTGGTCGTGGTCTCGCGCGGCCACTCGCCGAGGCAGTACTGGATCCGGGCCCTTCACTCGGACGGCTCGGACTTCTGGGGCCCGATCGACATCAACGGCGGGAGCGCCCCCGAGGGCCCCTGGGGCGGCGGGCCTCCGACCATCGCCGACTTCGACGGCGACAACAGGCCCGAGATCGGCCTCGCCGGAGGCTACGGCTACGTGGTCTTCAACGGCGAGGACGGCTCGGAGCTCTGGTGGCAGCCCACCGTGGACCTCTCCTCGCGCACGACCGGCTCGAGCGTGTTCGACTTCGAGGGCGACGGCAAGGCCGAGGTGGTCTACAACGACGAGGAGGCCGTGCGCATCTACGACGGCACCGACGGCACGGTGCTCTGGGAGACGTGCAACACCTCGGGCACGGCCTGGGAGTACCCGCTGACCGTGGACGTGGACCGTGACGACCACGCCGAGATCATCGTCGTGGCCAACAACTACTACATCTCGGAGTGTGCCGACGGCACGGCTGCCAAGCACGGCGTGTACGTCTTCGGCGACGCCACGGACAACTGGGTGCGCACCCTGCCCATCTGGAACCAGCACACCTACCACGTCACGAACGTGAACGTGGACGGCTCCATCCCGGTGGACGAGGAGCTCAACTGGCAGGCCGAGGGGCTGAACAACTTCCGCCAGAACGTGCAGGTCTCCGGCCTGCACGCCGCCCCGGATCTCGTGCCCCGCGACCTGGGCGTCGACACCGCCGCCTGCCCCGACGTGATCACGCTCTTCGGGCGCATCTACAACCAGGGCTCGGCCGGCACGTTCCCGGGAGTGGACGTGTCGTTTTACGAGGGCGACCCGACGGGCGTCTACTCGCTGGTGGCCGTGCTCAACACCACGCGCAGGCTCCTGCCGGGAGAGAGCGAGCTGCTCGAGGTGGACTGGACGATCCCGGGCGACCGCCGCGAGGACGGGGAGATCTTCTCCTTCTTCATGGTCGTGGACGACGACGGCACGGGAACGGGCCACGTCAACGAGTGCAACGAGGACAACAACCAGTCGGCGCCGCTGCTCACAGAGTGTCCCGGCGTCATCTGATCGGGTATACTTCCCCTCCTGGAGAGACCACCATGAACCACCCCGGAATCCTCGCACCTCTCTGCGCCGCGCTCCTCCTCGCCTCGTGCGGCGGAGATAAGGA
>JAFDER010000125.1 GCA_019310245.1 Deltaproteobacteria bacterium | reverse complement strand
ATGGTCTCGATCACCGGCAAGCGGAAGCTCAAGTTCCTCGGACTGCTCCCGATCGGCGCCGGATTGGCCATGGTCATCACCGTCGTCGCGATGGTGGAGATCATCCAGAGGGAGGACGCGCTCCTCGACGTGGAGTTCTTGCTGCTCAACATCGTCTTCGCGGGGTACATCGCGCTGTTCGCGCTTTTCTTCTACACCGTGGCCGTGAGCCGGCTGAGCTTCGAGGCGGACAACCGCGACCTCAGGCCCCGGCTCGCCCTCTCCGCGCTCACCGTCCTGCCCGTCCTGCTCGGGCTCGGACTGTCCTTTCTCGCGGGCCTGTTCCCCTCGGGCCCCTCCGACCCCGAGGAGCTCGTCATCGTGTGCGTCGTGATGTCGCTCAACGTGTTCGTGTTCGGCTGCTTGTTCATCATGTCCACGCCCGACCGCGTCTCCGCGCGCGTCAAGAGCCGTGCATCCAGGTTCCTGCCCCTGCGCCTCGTCCTGTATCCGGGCCCGGGCCGGCTCTACGCGTACATCCTGCTCCACCTCGCCTTCTTCGGCGCGGCCTCGCTCCTGCCCGAGATCCTCTTCAGCGTGGACGACGAGGTCACGCTGGGCCTGCTGACCGCCTCGCTCATCGCGACGCCCACGGTCCTGGGCGGCTGCACGCTCGTGCACTTCGGCATCACGAGGCTCCCGTCGACGCGCCTCAAGAAGCTGCCGCGCGGCCTCACCGTGGCCATCCTGGCGTTCATCTGGTGCAGCGCCGCGTTGCCCCTGGGCGTGCTCGTCGAAGGGCTGGACGTCAGCGAGATCGTGCTGCTCATCCACCCCGTGACCGCCATCGTCTACGTGGCGGACGAGGAGTCGGGGCTGGCCCTGCTCGGGGCGCTCATCGTCAACGGCTTCATCATGGGGCCGGCCATCGTCTACTGGGGCAAGGAGATCGTCACGGCGATCGTGGAGGAGATCCAGCTCTCGGCAGGCATCACGCGGGGCGCTTTCCTGCCGGCCGGAGAGGATTCCACGACGGATGGCTGACCTCGATGCCCGGACCATCGTGAGCCGCGCGCAGATCGAGGGCGCGCGGTTCAAGGTGCGGCCTCCCGCGCGCCTCTCGCAGGGCCCCATCGGGGCCCACCTCGGGGCGGGGTCGGGCACGAGCGTGGAGTTCCAGGAGTTCCGTGACTACCAGCCGGGCGACGACCTGCGCCGCGTGGACTGGAACGTGTACGCGCGCAGCGACAGCCTCGTCGTCAGGCTCTACCACATCGAGGTCTCCCCCGTCGTGGAGGTGCTGCTCGACGCGTCGGCGTCGATGGGCCTGTACAGCGGCAAGAGCGGCGCCGCCACCTTCCTCGCCGCCTTCCTGGCGAGCGCCACGCGCCAGGCCGAGGGACGGCCCGTGCTCGTCCTCGACAGAGAGCGTATCTCGGGCGGCCGGATCGAGCCCACGCTCTGTGCCGTGCCCTTCACCTCGCCGGGCGACCCGGACGCCGCATCCAGGTGGCCGAGGGGCACCGGACGGCCGCTGCGCTACCTCATCAGCGATCTGCTGTTTCCTGTCTCCATGGGCAGGTACATCTCCGATCTTGGGCGCGACGCGGCCGGCCTCGTCACGATCCAGCTGCTCAGCCAGAGCGAGCGGGACCCGAGGCTGAGCGGCGGCGTGCGACTCGTGGACGCGGAGGACCCGGGCCGGACGAAGGACCTGCGTCTCGATCGATCCGTCCTCAAGCGCTACTCGGAGAGGCTGGCGGCACACCTGGACTCCATCGACGAGGCCGCTGTCCGGGCCCGCGCGGCCATCGTCAGGATCGAGGTGCCCGACGTGGTGCGCTCCGTCGACCGGCTCCGCGACCTCACGGTCCCTCCGCTCCTGGAACGGGGCGTGGTGGAGACGGCATGAGCGGCCCGGGCCTTCTCGCCCCGTGGGGCCTCGCCGCCCTGTCCTCCCTCGCGGTCGTGGGCGTCATCTATCTCTTCTACCAGCGCTACCGAAAGAGGAGCATCACGGGTCTCTTCCTCTGGCAGGCCCCCAAGGGCTGGCACGAGGGCGGACGCAAGCTCTCCGTCCTGAGGCTGAGCAGGTCCCTCCTTCTCGACCTTCTCGCCTGCCTCCTGCTCTCCCTGGCCGTGGCCGCACCGGCCTGGATCGCGCGCACGGGCCGAACGGTCGTGCTCGTCCTCGACGGGAGCCTGTCCATGCGCGCCCGCGACAATCACGACAAGGCGCGCGACGCGGCGCGCAGGACCGTCGCCTCGGCCGGTCACGCCTCGGACTGGATCGTCATCGAGGCGGGCGATGTGCCGCGCGTCCTTGCCGGGCTCGGCGGCGACGAGGGGACCCTCGACAAGGCCCTCGATGCCTACGATCCGTTCGAGAGCTCCGACAGCCTGGACGAGGCCGTGAGGCTCGCCCGCGAGCTCGTCACGGGACATGCCGAGATCCACGTCTTCACCGACCGCGACACCGGGCTGAAGCCTCCTGCCGCCTCCACGTTGACCGCGCACGTGCTGGCCGGCCGCGCCCCGAACCTTGCGATCGTCGACGCCGTGAGGCACGCCGGGGGAACGGTGAGCGTCGCGGTGGCGAGCTTCTCCGCCTCCGCCCAGAAAGCCAAGCTCGAGGTCCGTGACGGGTCACTGGTGATCCACGACGAGGGTCTCGAGCTGGAGCCGGGAGCGGTCGCGCAGGTGACGCTCCTGCTGCCTCCCGGCACCGGCGCGCTCGACGTGCGCCTGGTCTCGAAGCGCGATGCCATCGCGCAGGACTCGCGCGCACTGCTCCTGCCGGAGCCGCCCGGGACGGTCACCTTCGGGCTGGACGTGCAGGACGACTCGATGCTCCGCGCCCTCGATGCCGCGGGAGCCGTGCCCGCGGATGGTGCTCCGGACCTCCTCGTGACGGACGCTCCCGACGCGAGGGGCACCGTCGCCACCCTCGTTCTCTCCGTTCCCGGCGAGGAGGCATCCACGCTCCTTGGCCCCTTCGTCGTCGACATGGCCCACCCGCTCTGCCGCGACCTCGACTTGACTGGCGTGTACTGGACCACGCAGGTCGAGGGGCGGCTCGCGCCCGGCTCCGTGCCCCTCGTGTCCGTGGGCGATCAGCTCCTCTACTCCATCGCCCCGGATGGAGCCCTCGTGCTCGACCTCGATCCGACGCGAAGCAACATCACGCGCACCGCGGCCTGGCCCGTGCTCGTGGCCAATCTCGTGCGCCACGTCTCCGGGAACCTGCCCGGCCTGCGCCGCGCGAACTACAGGCCCGGCGAGGTCCCGGTCTTCGTGCGCCACGCCGACGATCGGAGGAACCCGGAGAGCGTCGAGGGTGAGGGCCTTGAGCTCGAGTGGGAGAGGCACGCGCCCCCGCCGCGCCTCCCGTCTCGTCCGGGACGCTACAGGGTCGTCAGCGCGGACGGCACCGGCTCCGAGCTCGCCGTCAACGCGATCGCCCCCGCTGAGAGCGACCTCAGACAGCTTGCCTCCAGGGCAGGCAAGCACGCGCGGGGCGTGACGGGCGTGAGCGCGGGCGCCGCCCGCCTGCACCCGCTCGCCTGGCTGCTCGCGGCCCTCGCGCTCGCCGCCGCGGCCCTCAACTGGCTTCTCGACAGGAGGAAGGGCTGACGATGGGATTCGATCGTCCACAGCTCCTCCTCCTCCTGCTCCTCGTGCCTCTCGTGTGGCGCTTCCTGTCCGTCAGGGGCAGGGTCGTGCTCACGGTGCTCAGGTGCCTGGTCGCCGCGCTCGTCGTTGTGTGTCTCGCGGGCCCCCGCCTCGATCTCACCGAGCCGGGCATCGACCTCATCGTCGTCGTCGACCGCTCGCTCTCCGTTGGCGAGGAGGGTCGGGACAGCGAGGCTGAGCTCCTGCGGCTGCTCGGGTCCGCCTCCACGCGCGGGGAGCACGACCGCATCAGCGTGGTCAGCTTCGGCTCGCGCCCCCTCGTGGAGGCGAGGGCCAGCAAGGGGCCCGTCTCGCCGCGCTTCGACCGGGACCCTGGAGAGAACGGCTCGGACCTCGCAGAGGCTCTTCTGCTCGCAGCCCGCGCCCGCTCGCCGGAGCGGCGCGCCGTGATCCTCGTCCTGTCCGACGGCCTGTACACGGGCGAGGATCCACTCAGGACCGAGGTGCTCTCCGAGATCGGGGACGTGCCGGTGTGGTACCGCCGCGTGGGCAGGGCGGGAGCAGCCGACGTCGTGGCGCTGGGCATCACCCTCCCGGCCGACGTGCCCGAGAAGGCGGGCTTCATCGTCCGCTACTCGATCCTCGGCCCGGCCGGGACGGACGTGGACTACGTGCTTCGCTCCGGCGAGACGGTGCTCGCCTCGGGCACACGAAAGCTCAGGGCCGGCCCCAACCACTTCTTCGCGCGCGACATCGCCGATAGACCGGGCACTCTCGAGTACACGCTGGAGGTCTCCTCTGCGGGCGACACCGTCGAGGAGAACAACGTGGCGAGCGCGCTTCTCTCCGTCTCGAGCGCTCCGCGCGCCCTCATCGCATCGTCGAGCCCTGGACAGGGCCTCATCGCCAGAGCCCTGCTCGAGGCCGGCATCCCGGTGGACGCGGTGGATGCGGGCGCAATGGACTGGAGCGCCGCGCGGCTCGCGCCCTACCGCCTCGTCATCCTCGAGAACCTTCCCCTCGAGTCCATGGGCCACGACGGCGCCCGGGCGACGGCCGACGCCGTCGAGAGCGGAGTGAGCGCGCTGCTCGTCACCGGCGGGGTGGCCTCCTTCGGCCAGGGCGGGTACCACAAGTCGCCGCTCGATCCCCTGCTGCCGGTCACGATGGAGCTGCGCGACGACCAGATCCGCGGCGTGATGGCGCTCGTCGCCGTGCTGGACCGTTCGGGCTCCATGTCCATGGATGCCGGCAAGGGCAAGACCAAGATGGATCTCGCCAACATCGGCGTGGCCGAGGCGATTCGCCTCCTCTCCCCGCATGATCAGGTGAGCGTCATCGCCGTGGACTCCTCTCCCCACGTGATCGTCCCCCTGTCCCAGGCCGACGACACCTCGAAGCTGATCAAGGCCGTCCTCGGCATCGAGTCGATGGGCGGAGGCATCTTCGTGCGCACGGCACTCGGCGCGGCCTCGGACGAGATCCGCAAGTCGAAGCTGCCCACGCGCCACATCCTCCTCTTCTCCGACTCGGCCGACTCGGAGGAGCAGCTCGACTCCGTGGCCTTCGTCAGGGAGCTGAGCAAGCAGGACATCGGCGTGAGCGTGATCGGCCTCGGCACGCCCGCGGACCCGGACGCAGCGTTCCTCAAGAGCCTGGCGAAGGCCGGCGGCGGCGAGGTCTACTTCACCGACCGCGCCGCGGAGCTTCCCCGCATCTTCAGCCAGGAGGTGATCCGCGTCGCCGAGAGGGGGTTCGTCGTGGAGCCCACACCTGTCACCCTCCTGCCCGACCTCGTCAGGCTCCAGCTCTCGCTCGATCTTCCCCCGTTCACCCTCGGAGGCTTCAACCTCTCCTCCCTGCGCAAGGGCGCCTCGGCCGCCGTCATGACCGAGAACGAGAGCAAGGCGCCCATCGTGGCCTTCTGGCGCAAGGGGCGCGCATCGGTCGGGACCTTCACCGCCGAGGTGGACGGTCCGCACTCCGGCACGTTCCCCTCCTGGCAGAATTCACAGGAGCTCCTCGTCAACCTCTCCAGATTGCTCGCATCCTCCATCTCGACCTCCGACGCCAAGGCCTGGTCCAGGCTCGACCGCTCCATGGCCGAGGTGAGGATCGAGGTGGACGCCGAGACGGCCCTCTCCTCCCGCACCTCTCCGCTCTCCCTGCGCCTGCTCTCCCCGCCCGGCACCGAGCCCATCGACGTCCCGCTCGTCTGGGACGGCCCCACCACGGCCGTCGCCAGGACGAGCCTCTCCAGTCCGGGCCACTACCTGCCCGTCCTGGACCTCGGCGACGGAGGCCTGCTCAGGGCGCCTCCGCTCACCCTCCCCTACTCGCCCGAGTTCCTGCCCACCCACGAGCTGAGCGGCGAGGAGATCCTCGCCTCCCTCGCCCGCGCCACGGACGGCAGGGACCTGACCTCCGTCGAGGAGGTCTTCGAGACCGACGAGACGAGCGAGGCGACCGCGTGGCTCGACGTCTCGCCCTGGCTGGCGCTCGCGATCCTGATCCTCCTCCTCCTCGAGATCGCCGAGAAGAGGCTGGCCCTCTCCGAGCTGATTCCCCGCCGCTCGCGTTGACGCCCCGGCGCCGGGTTCGACTCCCGTTTTCCCTCTGATATTTCCCGTGATCCCAGTAGCTTCGGTCACGAGAGGAAGGGGGTCTGGACAAGACCCGACCGTGAATGTACCAGGTTATGAGGCTGCAACCGGGTCGCTCCGTCCGGCGGTTCGCGTGCGGTTGCCGGCCTCGTGCAGGAGTCACCGTGCGAGCCAGGATCACAGTCGCTGTCCTCATCGCCGTCACCGCGTGCCGGATCCCCTGCTCGCAGGGCCCGCCGCCGCTCATCGTCGGACCAGTGGCCGTGATCGCGGACGGCGCGAAGGTGACCGTGAAGTGGTACACGGACAGGCCGGCCACGACCCTTCTCGAGTACGGCGCCACCACGCAGTACGGTGCCACGTACCAGGCCACGGACCTCGCGACCGAGCACCTGGCGGTCCCGAGCGGTCTCGTGCCCGGCACGACCTATCACTTCCGGGTCCGCTCTGAAGACAAGTGCGGGTTCGAGGTGGCCTCTGAGGACGACACCTTCACGGTCCCGGGCGAGGCCGATTCGGGTGGTGGAGGTGACGGAGGATCGGGCGGCTTTGCTCCCCCTCTCGATCCACCCGCCCTGGTTGCCGTTGCCGACGGATCTGCCGTGGGCAACACGCAGGTGAGCCTCGCGTGGAGCGCGGTCACGACGGCCGGCGGTGCGACGGCCTACTCCTGGGTCCAGGTCAACGACGACCCGGTTTTTTCGAGCCTGCTCGTCGAGTCGGGGTGGATGACCGGCCACGAGTGGACCCTCACGGTCCAGGCGGGCAAGACGTGGTACTGGAGGGTCAGGGGGCAGGATCCCTCGGATCCGCAGAACGTCTCGGCCTGGTCGGAAGCGGACTCCTTCTTCATCGAGGACACGGCGGCTCTTCCCGCTCCCGTGCCCATCGCGGTGCCCGACTTCGTCACGGGCGGCATGGGCGGCCCCGTCACCTTCGAGTGGAAGCCGGTCGAGGATCCCGACGGCCACCCGGTGCAGTACCGGGTGCAGGTGAGCTGGTCCCCGGACTTATCGCAGATGCAGGCCCAGTCCGGGTGGATCAAGGACACACAGTGGATCACGAATCTCGGGGCCGTGGGCACCTGGTACTGGCGCGTCCAGGCGCGCGACGCAAAGCACAAGGACGAGGTGTCCGCCTGGACCCCGGTTCAGTCCTTCTACGACATCGTCGAGATCCAGATGAAGGGCAGCTGTCCCTTCGTCTTCGTGAGGGGCGCCTCTGGCTGGGAGTACCAGACCGAGATCCAGGGGCCCGCCATCGGGCTGCCGCAGAGCGTGCTCACCACCCAGAGCATCCGGCTCTATCACCCCGAGCACGTGGTGCTCAGCGGCATGCAGAAGGACGGCGCCGGGGACTGGTGGGTGAAGCTCCGCGAGACCCAGAAGGAGATCACCTACCTCGACAGGCTTACCCTGCTCGTGGTGGACCACCCGCCCGGCCTCGCCGTTGTGGCCTCCACGGCCGAGAGCACGTACTCATACGGCTACGGCGAACGCTTCGAGATCATGACCACCGGGCCGGCGGCGCGGCCGCCTGTCTTTGCGAAGGACACCACGGGCAAGGACGTTCTCGCGTCCCTGGCCGAGGTGGATGGCGACGCCTACACCTCCACCCACCCCACGCGGCTCGTCCTGGACTTCGGCACTCTCGAGCGCCCCGAGCACGCGAGGCTCGTCGTGACCGGGTGGTCCGCCTACGACAAGGACGCCTATCCCTCGAAGGACCTCGTCCAGCCGTTCGTCGAGGTGCGCGACGCGAAGGGCAAGTGGGTGAAGGCCCGGTCCTTCGGAAACCCCGCGGGCGACACGAAGACCATGGCCATCGATCTCTCGGGCCTCTTCCCCACGGACGACCATCGCATCCGCATCGACATGGGCACTGTGCATGCCATCCGCTGGGCCATGGACCGGGTGCTCGTGGACGACTCGCCGCCTGTGCCCGTCGTGGTGAGCGTGGTCGAGGCGAACTTCGCCTCCCTCTACCACGCCGGACGCGCGCCCCACTCCCGCGCCACGCACGAGCACCCCAATGTGGTCGAGGACGGCTCCATCGCCGACAACAAGGAGGCCCTCGGCTGGGGGGCTTTTACCCGCTACGGCGACGTGCTCGATCTCATCGGCGCGGCCGACGACATGTACGTCATCATGCGCCACGGCGACGGTCTCGAGATCTCGTTCCCGGACCTGCCTCCGCCGGCCCCCGGCTTCCATCGAAGTCTCGTGCTCGAGGCCGTGCTCTGGTACAAGCACCTC
>JAFDER010000555.1 GCA_019310245.1 Deltaproteobacteria bacterium | reverse complement strand
GATCGATCTCCAGAACGTCGTCGTGCTCGATGCCGGCTCTCTCGGCATCACGGTCGGGTCTGGCTCCACCGTCACGGGGCACGACGTGGTCGTCCGGGGGACGCGGCCCGACTCCACGGGACGGTTCGGGACCGGGATCCAGGTCATCAACGGAGGCGTGCTGGACCTGTCTCGCACGGCGGTCGTGGGCAACACGAGCGCCGGGATCCTTGCCGGCTACACCGGGACATCCCTCACCCTCACGGACTCCGCGATCCGCGGCACGCTTCCCAAGCCTGACGACGATTCCGGCCACGGGGTCGATGCGGGCATGGGGCCTCACGTCACGCTCACGCGTGTCGTCATCCAGGAGAACCACATGAGCGGCGTGGTGGCGCACGACGCGCTCACCGTGGTCGAGATGACCGACTGCGTGGTGAGCGACACGCAGCCCCGGCAGACGAATCTGACGCAGGGCGTGGGGATCAACGCGCACGTGGACGCCACGGTGATCATGGAGAGGGTGCTCGTCGAGCAGAGCCGGGAGATCGGCGTGATCGTGCTCAGGGCCGCGACCGTCTCCCTCACGGACGTGGTCGTGCGCGACACCCTGCCGCGCGAGCTGGACGCCATGTTCGGCAGGGGCATCAACGCCCAGAGCCGGAGTCACGTGGACGGCACGCGCGTGCTCATCGCCCGCAGCCACGAGGTGGGACTGTTCCTCTCGGAGGTGTCCGGGTCATGGGAGGACCTCACGATCGTGGACACCGAGCCGCGCGAGAGCGACCTGGACTCGGGCAGGGGGGTCCAGATCTCGGACGCGTCCACCATTGAGCTGGAGCGCGTCACGCTCGAGCGCAACACCGACATCGGCATGATGCTGGTGGATGCCGGGACCAGCGCCAGCATCTGGGATCTCGCCGTCCGGGACACCCGGTGCGAGCCCACCACGGGCAGGTTTGGCCACGGGCTCCAGGTCATCATGGGCGCCGAGGCCACCATCGAGCGCGCCCTGTTCGAGGACAACAAGGAGGCCTCCGTCCTCGTGGGAGGCGGCGGCGCGCTCCTGTCCATGAGTCACCTCACGGTCCAACGAACCCTCGAGGCCGACTGCTCCACCGGCGACTGCGTGGACGAGGGAGGCGGCATGGGCGTCGTCACGATCGGGGGTGGCCATGCCGACGTGTCCAGCTTCATCGTGACGGCCAACGCTCTGTGCGGGATCTCGCTCGCCACGGGCGGCGATTCGACGGGCACGCCCTTCACGATCGCGGGGGTCATGGACCTGCACAACGGGGTCGTCTCGAACCAGCCCATCGGGGCCAACGTCCAGGCCGAGGGCTTCGACTTCGACAGGCTCACCGACGGCGTGCTCTACTTCGACAACGGCACGAACCTCGACACATCCGTCCTGCCGGTTCCGGGCACCGGGTTATAGGAGGGGTCAGACCCCTCCTGGGGTCTGACCCCACTTGAAGCTATCGACGGCATTGCGGCCGCGGGTATAATGGGCTCCATGCCCACGTGCCCAAAGTGCGGCAACAAGTACCCGCTCTCGTTCGACCGCTGTCCCGTCGACGGCGAGGCGCTCAAGTTCGGGGACGACGCCGATCCCATGCTCGGACAGTTGCTCCTGGACACGTACCGCATCATCGAGCCCCTGGGCCAGGGCGGGATGGCCAAGGTGTACCTCGCCGAGAACGAGCGGGTGGGCAGGAAGTTCGCTCTCAAGATCCTGTCCTCGGTTCTTGCCCTGGACGCGGACATCGTGGAGCGCTTCTTCCGCGAGGCGCGCACGTCAGCGTCCCTGCGCCACCCGCACATCGTCGATGTGGTGGATTGCGGCACCACGGAGCAGAACGTGCCCTTCATGGTGATGGAGCTGCTCGACGGCGAGGACGTGGACGGCGTGATGAGCAGGGAGGGCAAGTTCGAGGTGAACCGTGCTCTCGACATCGCGGCGTGGGCGGCGGACGCCCTCGAGGCGGCGCACTCGGAGGGCATCGTCCATCGGGACATCAAGCCCAGCAACCTGTTCCTGGAGACGATTCGCGCGGGAGGTGAGCAGCTCAAGGTGCTCGACTTCGGGATCGTCAGGCTGATGGGCGACTCGCGGCTGACCAAGTGCGGCGAGGTCCTCGGCACGCCTCTGTACATGTCGCCCGAGCAGGCGAGGGGCGACGCGGACCTGGACCACCGCTCCGACGTCTACTCGCTCGGTGCCACGCTCTTCCACATGCTGTGCGGTCAGCCGGTGTTCGACGGGGACACGGGCCTGAGCATCATGATCCAGCACATCTCCGAGGATCCTCCCTCGGCCCGCAAGCTGTGCCCCGAGCTGTCCAAGCGCCACTCCAAGCTCATCCGTCGCATGCTGGCCAAGGAACCGGACGACCGGCCGCAGACGGCAGGGGAGGTCCACAAGGCGCTCACCAGCGCGGAGCCGGTGCGCGAGACCGCCATGTCCCTCACCGATACCGGCCTGCTCGCCCCGCTCACGATGGAGGAGGTGCGCATCGTCACGGTGCTCGTGGCCGACATCGAGATGTCGGCGTCTGCCGACGTGGAGGAGCTGACGCGCGAGACCAGACGCGTCTACGAGACGCTGTCCGAAGA
>JAFDER010000554.1 GCA_019310245.1 Deltaproteobacteria bacterium | reverse complement strand
CTCGAAGATCAATGATACCTCGATTGCCTTCATCTGGAAGCCGATATCGCCAAGAGCCATGCACACGCGTGGCCAGACGGGCCATACCTGCATATCCATGTCCCTATAACTAGGCGGATTTAATTAACTAATCATACCGATATGTTATGGTTTTAGTTCTGGAATGATTCTTTACAACTGTCTTTCTCCAACTATTCATACCGTGTCGCCGGGGGTGCGCTGGAGCTCCAGCGAGAACATGCACGGTGGCTGATCCAACCCAACAAAGGAGAGAGAATGAGAGTATCAAGCAATCTGACCATCATGGTTGCGGTCTGCGCTTCGGCGCTCCTCGTGCTGGCCTGCGAGGGACCTGCGGGTGATGACGGAGCGGACGGGTCGCAGGGCACCTCGTGCGCCGTCACCGACAACGGAGACGGGACGATGACCATCGAGTGCGAGGACGGGACCACGGCCACCGTCTCGGACGGTACCGTGGGCGACCCCGGCTCGGGCTGCACGGTGGTTGACAACGGTGACGGCACCAAGACCATCACGTGCGGCACGGACGAGGTGACCATCAATGACGGCTCCGACTGGCCCGGGCCCCTGCCGGCCGAGTACGTCGCCGCGGACGGCATCGCGGGTGGTGCGGCCTACTCGAAGTGGTGGACGAGCGATGGGGGCGGGAGCGGCACGTCTCCTAGCACCTCGGTTGCGGCCGACTTCTACCGCTGCAAGGCCTGCCACGCATGGGATGGACTGGGCAACGCGGGCTCCTACGCGAACCGCACGGGCCAGAGCACGGGCAGGGCGACACGCCCCGACGTCTCGTCCGTGAATCTCAGGAGCAGCGCGGTCTCCGAGACCCCGCAGGAGCTCTACGACCTCATCGCCCACTCCGGCGGGCGCGTGATCGACGCTGCGGACAACACCCATCCCGATTTCGCGAACGAGCTCAGCTCCGAGCAGATCTGGGACATCGTGAAGTTCATGAGGGAGGAGTGGGTCTCCCCCGGCGACCTGTACGAGCTCGAGGTCAGCGGCCCGGCCATGTACTGGGACTGGAGCTCCGGCTCGGCCGTGCTCACATCGCCCACCCTCACGTACTCGAACATCGGGAAGGACGGCGTCGCCACGGACGGAGACGCCGTCTACACGGCCAGCTGCGCATCTTGCCACGGTGCGGACGGCAAGACGATCACCGACGTGGGCGGCTACTCCGGCGTCGGGGCCTTCGTCAGGGCCAAGCCCCACGAGGCGTGGTTCAAGGCCAAGTTCGGAGAGTCCGGATCCATGGACTCCGGCCTGGTCACGGACACCCAGGACCTCAAGGACCTCTACAAGGCCCTCACGAGCACGACGACCTACCCGGACTGAGTTCTTTCCGTCTCGAAACGAGCATCATCCAGATGACGCCTGCGGAACTCCCGGGGGGAGATGCCGGTCTTCCTCCGGTAGGCGCGCGAGAACGCGGTTGCGTCGGAGTAACCCAGCAGAAACGCGATCTGCGACAGCGACATCGACGTATCTCGCAGCAGCCGCTCGGCCTGCTCGTGACTGACCTCCATGACCAGATCCCTGAAGGAGGTGCCCTCGGCCTGCAGCCTCCTGCGCAGGCTGCGCTCGCCGATGGCCAGGCGCCCGGCCACCATCCCGGACGTGGGGCGGCCCGAGGCCAGCTCCTCCCGGATCGCGCTCCTGACCCTCGCGACCGTCCCCCGCGCCTCTTCCGATGTCCGCAGCACCTCGCTCACGTACCTGTCGAAGAACGAGGCCAGGGACGGGTTGCCCCCGGCCAACGGCGCGTCGAGCCTTCCGCGCTCGAGCGACAGGCTGTTCGCGGCGGCCCCGAACTGCACCCGCGTCCCGAAGAACTCCTCGTGCGCCCGCGTCACCGAAGGGGCAGGGTGGGTCAGTCCCACGTGATGAGGAACGATGGGATCATTGGTGATCTGCCGGTAGCCGTGCACGAACTCGGCCAGGGTGTTCTCGTTGGCCACCCTGTGCCCGAGGGTCAGCGGCATGTCGCGCGTCCACGTGACCGTGGCCAGATCCCCGTGCTCGTCGAGCCTCCACTCGCCGGACGTGGTGAAGATCCCGGAGTAACGGACCGCCCTCTGCACCGCCTCGCGGACGGTCTGGCTGCTCATCACGGCGAATCCGAGTACGTGGTAGTCGTTCAGAGTGCACTGCTCGGCCACCCGGATGGGGATCGCCTCGTCCCGCAGGTGCCTCATCAGGTGCTCCCACAGCGACATGGAGCTCGCGATGCCCACGCTGCGCTCCGGCGAGAGCACGGCGCCCGGGGCCAGCCCGGCCACCGCGCGCATCTCGGAGGGCACGAGCCCGTGCGCGCTCCCGTAGGCCATGAGCTTCTCCACGAAGCTCGACGCGATCGTGGGGCGGGCGGTCATCGACCGCACTATAGCATCGAAGCTGAAAAGGTCATGAGTTTGGCCGAGACTGTCCAGTCCTCCCCCAACACGCTGTTCTATACGACCTCCGATCCCATCGAGGCCACACCCTACACCGGCACGATCTCCTCCGACGGATCCCTCACCGTCTCCGATCCCACGGGCCCCATCTGCACCGGATCGCTCTCCGGCACAACCATC
>JAFDER010000553.1 GCA_019310245.1 Deltaproteobacteria bacterium | reverse complement strand
CCATCTCGACGGCGCTCACCATGACCTACGCCGGCGCTCGGGGTCAGACGGCCTCGGAGATGCGCAAGACGCTCAGGTACTCGCTCGAGGACGACGCCCTGCACACCGCCTTCGGCAAGCTGGCCTCGAAGCTCACGAAGAAGAAGAAGGGCCACGAGATGGCGGTCGCAAACGCCCTGTGGACCCAGAAGGGCAGCCACGTGCTCGAGCCCTTCGCCGGCCTGCTGAAGAAGCACTACGGCGCGGGCAGGCACGAGGTGGACTTCATCGGCAAGACGGAGAAGTCGCGCAAGAAGATCAACGAGTGGGTGGAGGGCAAGACCAAGGACAGGATCAAGGACCTGCTCGCGAAGGGCGTCCTCACGCCCTACACGAGGCTCGTGCTCACGAACGCCATCTACTTCAAGGGCGAGTGGAAGACGAAGGTCGAGAAGGACAGCACGCGCGAGGAGACCTTCCGCGTGTCCGGGGACAGCACGTCGAAGATCCAGATGATGCACATGGGCGGAAAGCGGTTCAGGTACGTGCACAGGACGGACCAGGGGCAGCCGGCCTTCTCCATGATAGAGATGCCCTACGAGGGCGGCCACGCCTCGATGATCGTGATCCTGCCGGACGATCCCGACAGGCTACCCGGCCTGGAGAAGAGCCTCACGCGACCGTTCCTCGACGGCTGCATCAGCAGCATGTACCAGACCGAGATCGACGACCTGGCCATCCCCCGGTTCAGGATGACGAGCGAGTTCTCGCTGGGCAACGCTCTGATCGAGATGGGCATGCCCACGGCGTTCTCGGATGCCGCCGACTTCTCGGGAATCAACGGGAGCAAGGACCTGTCCATCTCGGCGGTGATCCACAAGGCGTTCGTCGAGGTGAACGAGGAGGGCACCGAGGCCGCTGCGGCAACGGCCGTGGTGATGAGCACGACCAGCGTCAAGATGCCCGTCTTCTTCCGGGCGGACCACCCGTTCCTGTTCCTCATCCGGGACACCGCGACGGGCGCGATCCTGTTCATGGGAAGGATGGCGGATCCTTCGGCGTGATCAGGGAATGGACGAGATCGTCCCCTCTTCCCGGCTCTCCTCGTCCTCTTCCTCGTCGTCCTCGATCTCGTCGTCCGCCTCGCTGATGCGGGTCAGGGCCCGCTCGGCCTCCTTGGCCATGTTCAGGCGGCGCTCCTGCTCGCGGAAGTAGGCCCGCTCGAACCTCTTGCCCACGAAGACGCCGCCGATGCAGTAGATGCAGCTGGCGGCCAGCAGAACCTCGGGCATGCGGCGCATGAACCCCAGGATGATGAGGATGCCGGCCAGGACGCTCTCGATCATGCCGTAGACGCGGATCCTGCGCTTGCGGAACTTGGGAAGAGGCAGGTTGGAGACCATGAGAAGGCCGAATCCCCCGGCCACGACGGAGGTGAAGATGAGCACGCCGTCGCGGCTGTGCACGGGATTGCCGTGCTTGATCAGGGTGAGGATGAGCACGGAGACGATGCCCGCGCACATCGTCGTGGGGAGGCCGCGGAAGAGCATCTCGCCCAGCTCCAGGGTCTGCACGTTGTAGCGGGCGAGGCGAACGCCCGCCATCACGACGTAGAACGTGACCGGTGCGAGGACGAGCCAGCTGTGCCGGGAGCCGTCCCACACGCCGATGCCCAGGTTGTCCGCATACGATGCGATGAGCGCGGCGGGCGCGAGTCCGAAGCTGACGTGGTCGGCGAGCGAGTCGAACTCGATGCCGAAGTGCGAGCGCGCGTTGAGCAGCCTCGCGAGCACGCCGTCGAGACCGTCGAGGAAGCAGGCCCACACGATCAGCCATGCGGCGAGCTCTACCTGGCCACGAAATGCACTCCACACGGCCGCCAGACCGAGCATCATGTTCCCTGCCGTGACAAGGTTGGGCGCCAGGTACCTGACGGGCAACCTGTGAAACGGAACGAATCTGAAGGGTCTGAACCTCAAGACACCCTGACCGGCTCGCGCCGAGCATACAACACTAGGTGCACCCCTGCAACGAGAGGCGAGCACCCCGTTTCCGGGCTTCGGGCACAGGGAAGCCGGACGACCGATAACACCTGCGATCACGGGATGTTGGTCATGAGAACCTCATCGACAGGATCATGTCCTGATGGTCAGGGAGAAGGCACACCGGTCCAACCTTCTTCAGGGTATTGGAATCAATGAATATGTCCGGGTATTATCGTGTCGAAAACTCAGGACCCAGGGGTCAACGGAGGTGAGTGGCATGCACAAGCCCACGATGAGGGCGGCCTTCATGGTCAGCGTCATCCTCATGGCCGGGGCGGCCGCGAGCAGCGGTCTGGCGGCCGGCGGAATCACCGTCACGGTCAACGGCGTGGACGTGACGGGCCTATCCAACCAGAAGTTCGAGGGATGCACTGTCACGTTCGACAGCAAGGGCAACGTGGCCATCAAGGCCCCCGGATACGAGATCAAGAAGGTGGTCCCCGACTCGACGGCATCGGACCCCGTGAAGAAGGCCTCGCTCTCCAACCACTACTACATCTTCACGGAATCGAAGAACGGCGTGAAGGTGGGCGACGAGTACGCCCTCATCGTCAACGACAAGGTGGTCAAGAAGTTC